>CAYPUV010000195.1:0-7460 GCA_964413895.1 uncultured Anaerolineaceae bacterium | reverse complement strand
TACGAATTACGAATTACGAATTACGAATTACGAATTACGAATTACGAATTACGAAACTTATGACCAACATTCTCGCCGTAAAAAAAATTCTCTGGTATGTCCTTGTTCTGAATCTGCTGGTGGCGGCATTGAAAATCGCCGTCGGGTTGTTCAGTGGCATTCTCAGTATCGCCGCCGATGGGTTTCACTCGCTGGTGGACAGCGCCTCGAATGTGGTGGGCTTGATTGCCATGCGCATCGCCCAGTCTCCCCCAGATGAGAGCCATCCCTACGGGCATCGCAAGGCTGAAACGCTGGCGACCATGTTCATCGGGTTGATGCTGTTGGTGGCGGCATACGAAATCTTCAGAACCGCCATTGGACGGTTGGCCGGCGGGGCAACGCCCGAGGTGACCGCCGTCAGTTTTGCGGTAATGCTGACCACGATCACCATCAATTTGGGAGTGACGGTGTATGAATCGCGGCGGGGCAAAGCCCTGCACAGCGAAATCCTGCTCGCCGATTCTCAGCACACCCGTTCCGACCTGTGGGTTTCGCTGGCGGTGATTGCCGGGTTGATTGGTGTGCAATTGGGTTTCCCGTGGCTCGACGCGGTGGTGGGATTGATTATCGCCGGGGTGATTGGCCATGCGGCGTACGGAATTCTTTCAGAGAGTGCGAATGTTTTGATCGATGCGGTGGCGTTGCCCCATGATGAAATTGAACGGCTGGCGCTATCGCTGCCGGATGTGCGCGGGGTGGAACACATCCGCAGTCGCGGGCAGGTGGACAACAGCTTTGTTGACCTGAATGTGCTGGTTGACCCGGACACCCCCGCCGATGTGGCACACAATATTGCCCACGCGGTGCAATGCAAAATCACCGAAGCTTTTCCCCAAACCACCGGCGTGATGGTACACGTTGAGCCATCGCCGACGGCCCATCAAGATCATCCCCATATTGGGCGGCAATTAAAAGGGATTGCCCGCAATTTAGGCGGGGCAGCGCACGAAATTTGGGTACACAGTATCAACGGGCAATATTTTGTCGAATTGCATTTTGAGGTGGACCCGACCCTGTCGCTAACCGAGGCGCATGCGCTGGCAGACCAATTGGAAGCACAGGGCAGGCAGGCGATCCCCGCGGTGGCAGAAATCACCACTCACATCGAACCGATGGGTGAATCGGTGACGGGGGAAGATCCCCTGCACAGCCACACCAAAACGGAACTGCTTGACCGGGTGCGACAAATTGCCAATGGTATCTGCGGTGCGGGCGCTGCTCATCACTTGCGATTGTGGCAAGAAGGCGGCGGGCTGGTGTTGAGCATGCACTGCCAATTGCCCGGCAATATTTCTATTGTGGAAGCGCACGCCGTCAGCCAACGTGCCGAAGATGCCCTCCGCCGTGAAATTTCGGAATTGCGGCGGGTGGTCATCCATATTGAACCGACGTGAAACGTATTCCGTAATCTGCTTGCAAACGGAACGAGATGAAAAAATACCTGCTGCCAATAATTCTGATCGTCTATCTCGCCCTCGGCGGGTTGTACGCGACGCTCACCCCGGCGTGGCAGGCCCCCGATGAACCGGCACATTACAATTACGTCCGTTATCTGGCAGAAAATCAATCGCTGCCGGAACTGACGATGGGCTGTTACAACCAATCGCTCCTGTCTAATCTGACCGGCAACAAATTTCGCGGCATGAGCGTGGATGCGGTCTGTTACGAAAATTATCAGCCGCCGCTGTACTATCTGCTCGCCGCGCCGATTTTCGCTGCCACGGGGGGCAACCTGCTGGCACTGCGGCTCTTCTCGGTGCTGCTCGGTGGGCTGTCGCTGATAGCCATTTTCCGCGCCGCGAATACATTTCTGCCACTGCATCTTTCTGCCGCTACCACCGCATTTGTCGCGTTTGTGCCAATGCACCTCACGATGCTGGCCTCGGTGAACAACGACAGTTTGGCGGAACTGCTGCTGGCACTGTTCGTTTTTCTGCTACTGAAATGGGTTTTACAGCACCATTCTGACGGTGCTAAAAAGACAAATTATGTATCCGCAATTCTATGGATGCTCGGTGTGGTGCTGGGACTCATTCTGCTCACCAAAGTGACCGTCTATTCGGCAATCGTCATTGGCGCAGTGGGACTGTGGCTCGCCGCGCCCGGACAGTGGCGGACGCTGGTGAAAAACGCCCTGCGGCTCTATCTGCCCGCGCTGGCGCTGGCGCTGCCGATGCTGGTGCGCAACGCGTTGGTTTACGGCGGGTTGGATGTGCTCGGTCTGGCGCGGCACGACTCGGTGGTGGTGGGACAACTCCGCACCGCCGACCGGCTGGCAGACACGGGCTGGCTGCGCTATCTCAGCGATTTAGTCCGCACAACCTTCCACAGCTTTTGGGGGCAATTTGGCTGGATGGCAGTGCCGATGGACAGTCGGGTGTATTTGGCGCTCACCGTGTTTTCGGCGCTGGCGCTGGTGGGGTTCGCGCTGTGGTGGTGGCGCGCCCGCCCCATCCCTACCCATATTTTTCGGGCGATGATATTGCTTGTCACCCAACTTTTGCTGGTGACAGTCGTGTTCAGCGGGCTAAATCTTTCATTTGTGCAATTTCAGGGACGCTATTTTTTCAGCGCGCTGCTGCCGCTGGGGGTCTTTTTCAGTTTGGGAATGAATGAGGTTCTGCGGCGAAAACCCGCGCTGGTCGGCGCGGGCGTGTCTGTGCTGCTGCTGGCGGGGATGGCGTTTTCAGTGGGGGTGGACAAATGGGGATTGCTCATCGCGGCGGGCACAGCGGTGGGATTGACGGTTCGGTACTGGTTGCCGGAAGCGCTCACCGATTGGCTGCTGGTGGCAATTTTCGGCGGGCTGGCAACGCTGGCGGGCGCAAGTGTGTTCTGGTTCATTGTGCCGAATCTGTAAAAGCAATTAACTATTGGCTGTCAGCGCTCAGCCAGTTTTCTGTGGAGGAACCCGATGGCGTTATTCAAAAAACTTGTAAACATTTTTGGCGCAACGGAGAAGAAGCCGCACGCTGAATATATCGTGTCGGTGCGCTGCAATCGCTGCGGCGAAATTATTTCCACCCGCGTGGATTTGGCAAATGATTTGAGTTTCACGGACGACGGCTATCTCACTCGCAAAGTGCTGATCGGCAGCGGTGAGAATCGCTGTTTTCAGCGTGTGGAAGTGGTGGTGCATTTCGACGCCAGGCACAAAGTAGTTGACCGTGAAATCAGCGGTGGCAGTTTTGTTGATTAGTTGTTGGTCAGCACAATGCCCTGACGTGCTGGAATGACCACCTCTGACAGGGCATTATTCCGCAAGTGATAAACGCCTTTTCCCCATACAGTAGAAAATTCTGTGTCTGCTGTTGCGCCCAGCGGCAGTGACACGGTTGCCGGGTGGCGATTGGCATTCAATGCCACCACCATGTGCTGGTTTTCCAGTTTTCGCTCAAAGGCATATACGCCATCGGCGGCGAAAATTGCCCGGAAACTCCCCGCGCGCAACGCCGGATACTGGTGGCGCATGGCAATCGCCCGGCGATAGAAGTCGAGCAGGTCGGTGTTCCATCCAGCGCGGTTGTCCCACGGGAATGCCCCCCGACATCCCGGCTCTGGCCCGCCGGTCATCCCAATTTCATCGCCATAATAGACACAGGGCGCGCCCGGCATCGTCATTTGAAACAGTACCGACAGCCGCAGGGCGCTTTCATCGCCGCCCATTTGCCACAATGCGCGGGGGGTGTCGTGGCTGTCAAGCAGATTGAGTTGCACATGATTGATTTCCCAATCGTATAAAGCGTGCATGTGCTCAATTTCCGCAGCGAAGCGATCAACAGTGAAAGTGACAAAGGCGTAACCACCCGGCTTTACGGCGGTGTTCAGCGTTTCCGCACCGAAAAAGCCCAGCGCCGAACGGCTGAAAATGTAATTCATCACCGCGTCGAATTGGTCGCCCTGCAACCAGCGCTGTGCCGGTTCCCAAATTTCGCCCACAATGTACGCTTCGGGGTTGGCTCCTTTCACCACCCGCCGAAATTCACGCCAAAAGTCATCATCATCTATCTCCTGTGGAACATCGAGCCGCCAGCCGTCAATGCCAAATTCAATCCAGTGCTGCCCCACAGATAACAGGTAATCGCGCACGCCGGGGTTATCGGTGTTGAATTTTGGCAGGGCGGGCAGGTCCGCCCACCCTTCATAATTGGTCGGATGATTGTCACCATACTGATAGGGACGCAGTGGAAACCCATTGATATGAAACCAATGCAGGTAAGGCGAATCAGCGCCGTTTTCCAGAATGTGATGGAAAGCCCAAAACCCCCGGCTGGCATGGTTGAAAACCCCATCGAGCATCACCCGCATATTGCGCGCATGCGCCGCGTCCAACAATTCGCGTAGGGCGTCGTCGCCGCCCAGTAGCGGGTCAACCTGAAAATAATCGTAGGTATGGTAGCGGTGGTTCGACGCCGAAGCAAAAATTGGGTTCAGATAGAGCGCGGTAATGCCCAGGTTTTGCAAATAATCCAGTCGATCCACAATACCATGCAGGTCGCCGCCCTGATACCCCTGCTCCTCCGGCGGACTGCCCCAGGGTTTGAAGGCAATGCCGCGTGGATGTTCGGTGCGGGGACTGCGGGCAAAGCGGTCGGGAAAAATTTGGTAGAAAACGGCATGTTTCACCCATTCAGGCGTGTGGATGGTCATAAACGGTACTCCTTTGCAGTCAGTTGATGATCTATGGTTTGCACAGTGATTGCGTGTTGGCCTGTTTTGCCTTGAAGCCGACAGGCCAAATCGATTGCTACAATTATGATACGATTGGTAAAGGGTATTGTCAATAGTTGAGGGTGCAACTAATATGGAGTTTCTCGCGCTCAATTTGACAACACTTTCGAGAGGCTTAAACTTTCCTCTCATCGAATGGAGTGATAACTTATGAAACACTTCTGGTTCCCTGGTTTGTTTGTGTTGATATTGACCGTGGCGTGCCGTGTGTCATCGACTGCTGCGCCATCGCCGCGCCCGAATTCAACCGCCGTCTCTTCTTTGTCTGACAGTATCTCCTTGCCCTCTGTCTCGCCTGTTGTAACTCAGGTTGCAACACGGTCAACACCATTAGCCCCACCTATTCCTGCGTCGACAATTTTTCGGTTTGCTTGGGATGATCGCTCTATTTTTGCAACGGGGTTGCTTAACACAGAACAGAATGTTCTTGCACAGTTGCCCGGCGCGAGCGTGTATCATCTGGATTTGACCATTGCCCCGGACATGACTCACGTCAGCGGCAAAGAAGCGGTGCGGTACACCAATACCGAAGGTGTAGCATTGGCTGAAATCTACTTTCGGTTGTTCCCCAATCTATTTGGCGGCAGCAGTACCGTGTCGAATCTGATGGTGAATGGTGTACCCGGTGCGCCGGAATTGAGCATGCAAAACACCACGCTGCGCGTGCCATTGCCGCAACCGCTGTCGCCGGGCGAGCAGGGGGTCATCACAATGGATTTTGCCGTCACCGTACCTATAACGGCGGGAAATAATTATGCCGCTTTTGCCTATTTGAATGATATTCTGGCGCTACCACACAGCTACCCGATGATTGCGGCGTATGATGACAGTGGCTGGCATGTGGAAATTCCTCCTACCTATGGCGATGTGGTTTATGCCGATACAAGTTTTTATGTGGTGCGTGTCACTGCACCGGAAGATCTGGTTCTGGTGGCCTCTGGTGTGGTGATAGGAACGGAGCACAATTCAAACACGCAAACAGTGACGTTTGCTGCCGGACCGATGCGCGATTTTTATCTGGTGGGCAGCAAGGAGTATGAAAAAACAAGTCAAAAAGTGGGGAAAATTATTGTTAATAGCTACGCCCCCGCCGATGTTGCCAGCGAGGCAAAAATTGGGTTGGGTTACGTGACTGCTGCAATAAAAACGTACAGCGCTCGCTTTGGCCCCTATCCATTCACCGAGCTTGATCTCGTCGGCACGCCCACAAGCGCAGGGGGTATTGAATATCCAGGAGCCATTGTAGTTGCGCTTGGGTTGTATGATTCGACCAATCCCTTTTTTGAAGTTGCAGCTGCGCACGAAGCAGCGCACCAGTGGTTTTATAGCCTGATTGGCAACGATCAGGTTGATTCCCCCTGGTTGGATGAATCATTGACGCAGTATGTAACCTGGCTGTACTTCCAGGACAACCACGGCGCGGCGGGAGCTACCAATTTTGAGCGAGGTCTTGAAGACTACTGGAACCAGGCTGGCAAAGCGGATATTCCCATTGGGATGCCTGTTTCTGCCTATACAGAGAAAGAATACGGAGCAATTATTTATGGACGAGGGCCACTCTTTTTCAATGCGCTGGCGAAAAAGATGGGACAGCAAACGTTTAATGTTTTTTTGCGTGACTATGTGCAGATGTATCGTTGGGGTATCGCCACACCCAAAGAATTTAAATCGTTGGCCGAAGATGAGTGCCAATGTGATTTAACACCACTATTTGAAACATGGGTTTTCAAGCAGTGAAAAATTTGATGGTCCCCCCGCTGCCGTTTCACATTTCAAGGCCATACGCCTGTGCCAAAATTTCAATGGGATGAACCAGCGTCGCGCCGGTGTGATGCTCAATTTGCCAGCGACACGTTTCGCTGTCGCACACCGCCACCGCCGACCCCGACGCGGTGATATGGTCGAAGACCGGTTTCCCCACCGCCGCCGCGATGTCGTATTTCTCTTTTTTGTAGCCATACGTGCCGGCGATGCCGCAACATTCCGCCTGAATGTGGTCAACTTTCACGCCCGGGATCAATTTCATCAGTTCGATGGCGGGGTAGCCGATATTGTGTGCTTTGAGCTGGCAGGGCGAATGATAGGGCAGGGTGATGTCCAGCGGCTGAAAATCGGTGCGGAGTTCGCCATCATTTGCCAATTCCAGCAAAAATTCGGAAATGTCATACGTGTGCGCCGCCACCACCGAGGCTTCGGGGGTGTTGATGTCTAAAATATGGCGATAGTCCGATTTGAGGGTGAGGGTGCAACTGGTGGACGTGCCGACAATGGGGATGCCTTGCCGCGCATATTCCGATAGCGATGTCAGGTTGAATTCGGCGTTGTGGCGGGCGGCGTCAAATTCGGCGTTGGAGAGCATCGGCAGTCCGCAGCAGACCTGCGGCGGGATCAACACCTCGAAGCCGTTGTGCTCCAAAATGGCGACCGCCGCTTTGCCGATGCGCGGCTCATAATAGTTGGTGCTGCACCCGTGAAAATAGACCACCTGCTTTTTCGGTTTTTCGGCGGGGGCAAGCGCGGCGAGCGTTTTTTTATGTACCCCGTTGAACCAGCCGCGAAAGGTCTCGAAAGAGAACATCGGCATCGGTGCATCGCGGTGGATGCCGATGACCCATTCGGTGGCGAGGCGGATGAGCCGGTTGCTGAACAGCGCGTTGGCAATCGGCGCCACGGGGCTGCCGAGTTTG
>CAYPUV010000194.1:0-7470 GCA_964413895.1 uncultured Anaerolineaceae bacterium | reverse complement strand
TCAGCGGTCAGTTTTACTGCTGATAGCCAACCGCTGACGGCCGAAAGCTAAATTTTCATCGCCGGCAGCGTGCCGCAGGCTCATGAAAACTCCTTTTACATGATGCGAAGCTTAAATACATACCTATTTTGGTAAAGAGCAATCCCTTTTTGTAACACAAAATTCAAAAGAATTACCCCCGGGGGGACAAACAAGCCAATGACAATTGCCCAAAATGTTTGCCACAAACCGGTTATATAATAAAAGAAAACCGAAACATCGGGAAAAGTATTGCTTGCGACTCCCCCTATTTTCCAATACCCATACAAGGCCGGGATTAAAAATCCAATAACCGCATATAATGACAATTCGTAGCTGCTTTGCAAAATCCCTTTTAAGTTGGTGTACTGCCTTAAAAGCAACAACACCAAAAAAATCAAACTTCCCGCCAGCATACTCAGCGCCATTCGCTGCATAGCTTCTAATAAGGCCTGGTTTACATTAACAATGGCGCTTAACGAATAAGGTAGTTTTGACGCACGGTACAGCAGATGATACGCTCCCACACTCCCCCCCGCCGAAAACAACACTTCTACCCATAAGTCTGTGCGCCGCCAAACGGCCAGCAACAACAATCCAACCAGCACCCCTGTTGCCAGTAACAGCCGTCCTCGCCGTTCTGAGGCCTGCTTCGTCGCCTGAACCTGAGCCATCGATTCATCTGCCTCATTAAGCAACAATTGCGCCAACTGAGCTGCACCGGAATAATTTTGCCGGTCCAAAAACACGCTCATTTTGGTAGCATCTTCCCTAATGGCAAAAGAATTATTCAACGCCGTTGCGTACACTTGAGCCAGTTGCAAACGCTGTTTTGCCAGTGCGACCATCGTGGCAGCCAAAGAATCTGGCGACATATTCAACATCTCTGTGAGTGGGCGACCCTGGTTGATGGATGGAAACCGCAGTCCCAACAACGCAGCGATTGTCGGGGCCACATTGCGCTGCTCAATAGGGCTGTATTTGCCGGGGATTACATTGTGCCCGACCATTACAAATGGCTTATGCAATACCTCCCCGTCGGCCCCGCCGTGCCCACCAAACCCGGTGTACCCGTAATCAGAGGTTACTATCAACGTGGCGGTCTCAAGGTTTAAGGCCTTCTCTAGCGTGGCCAGCAAAGCATCCACCTGTTGTACCGCAGTTTGGTACGCCTCTGTAGCGGTTCCCATTTTTCCGGCGCGATCAACCTGGTCAAATTGCAACACAATGAGTTTTAAATCTTTCTTTTCCAGCCAAACCAATACTTGCGCCAGCAATTTCTGATCGCCTTCTTCGTCCCCAGTTGTGGTGAATGCGGTGCGGTCTAGCTGCCCTGCGGGAACCATTGCTTGCCAGAGCGGGTTGCCAGCTAACGCTGTCCCCAGGCCGTACTGCTGCGCCACAGAAAAAATTGTGTCTACATGTATCAATCGCTGCTGCGCGCCCCAAAAATCAAGGAGCGGGGCATCATTAAGCGCCGGTCCCGCTCCAGACGCCAGCGTCGCCCAGGCCGGTTCTCGGTACGAGGGCGGTTGGCTTACAAGCACTGCTGCAGCACCGGTTTCTTGCAATTGATGGAAAGTAGTCATTGACTCTGCGGCTTGCTTGGTTAATCCGCTGATTATCACCAATACCACGCGCTCGGTTTGGGCCGGGACGCGCTCGCCCGCTTCCAGGGAGCTATTGCGCAACGGCGAACGGTACGCGGCTACAGCATCTAATACCATTCCCTGCCAACGATAAACCACAAAAGCCATAATACTCAACACAAAAATTACAGCCGGTATTTTTAAGTATTGTCGCATTGTTTATTCCATACCATCAACAATAATGTCCGATTATACCAGTTTGTGTAAAATTTGTCTTTTCTGAACGCTGGTTTCACTGCAACTACCCTATGGTTGGTCTACATGTTTTGCGCCCTTACGTATTTTTGGCTACTTATATTTGCGATTCTGTCAATTAACGGTACTATATTCCTTCGGAGTATGTTCAAAATGGAGGCGTAGTTTTTCTAAAAATAAAAGTATTGCATTTTTTGGGGCAATCGATTAACTTCCACAGAAAAACAAAAAGATTATGGACATAGTATTAATTGAAAACAAATATGCCGAATTAAAACGGGCTTTTGACAACGCAGAAATGGATGTAGAAGCGTTTCAGGCTGCCGTAGACGAACTGCAAACCCAAGACGATTACGGTCGCTATTGGGTTATCGGGGCGGAAACCGGCACCTGGTATTATTACGATGGGACCGAGTGGGTTCAGGCAGACCCGCGCCACGCCGATACCTTGCCATTTGTTGATGAAAACGGCGTATACTGGATGTTGGGCAAGGAAACCAATCAATGGTACTACTTTGACGGGGAACAATGGCAACTCCCCGCAGCGGAAGAAAGCCAAACGCAATATTACCAGGATGACGACGGTCGGTATTGGGCACAGGGCGCAAAAAGCGGTCAGTGGTATTTTTATGACGAAAAAGGGTGGCATCTAGCCGACGAACTTCAACCTCCGGCTTCGTTCGCCCCTGTATCACCCCCACCAGCCCCTGCCGATTACACAGCAACGCCGTTTCAAGCGCCTGCATTCCAATCTGGGCCGTTTCAACCGGTACAACCCGCACCCAGCTATTTGCAAACGCCTCCCCCCTACGGGCAACAGCCACCGGTGCAACCGCAACCTCAACCCACCCCAACCCAACAACCACCGGCGCAACAGCCAGACTACACGCAACCCGTTGCCCCCCCACCCCAACCGCAGCCTTCACCACAACCACACGCAACCGGGCAAACCACCACACCACCAACCGAAGCGCCACCAGAAGCGGGTGTTTGGTATTATTTTGATGGGGAACAGTGGCTAAAATATTATGATTCACCGGAACCCGAAGCGCAAGAAGAAGAAACCTTCCCCGCCGAAGAAGAAGCGCTGGAAGCCGGGGTGTGGTATTACTTTGATGGTGAAACCTGGCTCAGATACCAGGATGTGCCAGAAGACCTTCAGGCCGAGATTGACGAACAGGCAGAATATCTGGAAGAGGAGGAACCCCTCGAGGAGCTAGACGAGGAATTTCTGGAGGATGAAGACGATTTTCTGGCCGCAGATAAGGTTATCGATATAGAAGATTTGGATGAGTTTGTAGAAGTTGTTGAGATAAGCGAAGATGACATTATTGTAGAAGAAGATGATTTTGTTGAAGCCGAATTTCAGGTAGACGTTTTTACGCCGGAACAAGAGAAAGCGGCGGCGGCCTCAGTTCCCACCACCCCAGTGCAACCGGTGGAGGCGAGCAAAACACCCATTGCAACCGCGTCCACAGCAGACGCAGTGGACGCGCCGCAAAAACAGGCCGCAACCGTTCCGCCAGTTGCGCCAGAAAAAGTGGCGCGTGCGGCACAAACAATTGTGGAGCCGGTTGCCGGAACGCGCGCCGCGCCGCAAGTGGTTTCCATTCGGTCTGGTTTAAAAACGCTCCCCGTTTGGCTGTGGACAGCATTGGGTGGCGCAGCCATATTATTCCTGGCCGCATTTATCATTATCGGCGCAATATACTTGCTCGGCAACAGAGAAAAAGCGGTTGCCCTGCTGGAAACACAACAAACCCCCACACTTCCGGCTGCGGCACCGCAAACCACCCCCACGTTAGCGCCCACACCTACGGCTACAGCCACAACGGAACCCACACCAACGCAGGTTCCCCTAACTAATTACACCAGCAACTATTTTGGGTTTTCTTTAGAGTACCCTTCTGGCTGGGTGTTCAAGGAAGATGACGACCTGGTGATTTTTGCTCCCAGCGCGCGAGCCTTGGATAGAACCAGCATCAACGGCGCGTCGCTGCGAATATCGCTGGCGGCCAACAAAGAATTGACGGAATTGCTGACAGACCAACTCCAAAACTTTGCCCCAATTTCCAATACCCTCAACGAAGGGATTATGAACATTGGTAGACAAACGTGGACATCTGCCCAGATCCAATTCAATTCAAAAGCAATGGGCACAGACGCAATCGCTTTGGTTGCCTCGACAGTTGTAAATTCTGCGGGATACACGCTGGTTGCCGTTGCCCCTGCCGCAGAATGGGAGGATTACAAACCGCTGTTCCAATCTACCATCGATAGTTTTGCCTTCATCAAGCAATCCATTGCGGCAGGCACACCACCGCCAACCGGCAAAGCGCCCACCACACCCAAAACCACGCCGACCAAAGCTATCACCACCGCCACAACCGCGCCATCTGTGGCCGAACCCACCCTCTATGAGGTGCAAGCAGGTGATACGCTGGGCGGCATCGCCGTTAAATTTGATGTAAGCATTGGCGATCTGGTAAAAGCCAATAATTTGTCTGATGAAAACGCCATCATCCGCATTGGGCAAAAACTAATCATCCCGCAACCTGGAATTGCTGTTGCCGCAATCACTGCGACCCCTACCCCCAAAGCAACCAGCACGCCCAGGCCAACCAGCACCCCTAAGGGTACGGCAACCGCAGCGACCACCACAACAGCAACGCCAACCAAAAAAGCCACCTCCGCGGCCACGCCCACCACGGCGCCAACCGCAACGCCCGCACCCACTGTAGCACCTTCGCCCACTCCCACGGCAGAAGCAGCGGTACTCAGTGGACGCATTGCCTACCCGGCCTACAGCACCGATATTAATAGCTTTAATATCTGGAGCACAAATATCGATGGCTCCAACCCGGTCATCATCGCAGGCAACGCCAGCGAACCGAAGTTTAGCCGAGATGGTTCACTGCTGGCGTATCGCTCGTGGACGCCTGACAAACGCGGTATTTACTTTGTTGATTACGCTGGAGGGCGACAGGGGCTGCTCACCAGTTTTGTAGAAGATGCGCTGCCCACCTGGTACACAGATGGGACACTGGTATTCACATCGCGTCGAGAAGGCGACCGCGTGCCGCGCTTATTCCGCGTGGGACAAGATGGGGGCGATGGCTATAGCCTGGGCTTCAACAGCGACTATGTTGACACGATGCCCAATGATCAGCTAGTGGCCCGTGGATGCACTCCCAGTGGTGACTGTGGCCTGTGGTTGATGACACCCGATGCCAGCGGCAGCACAAAAATCAGCAACTTTACCAGCGATACAGCTCCCGCCGCCAGCCCCAACGGCGACCGCATCGCCATTATGTCTACCGAGCGCGGCGATGCCGGAAACTGGGAAATTTGGACCATTAGTCCAGATGGCTCAGACCCGGTACGCCTCACCGAGAATCCCGCCAATGATGGATTGCCCACCTGGTCGCCCGACGGCAAAAGCATTGCCTTTGTATCTGACCGGAACGGCGCATGGGCCATCTGGGTAATGAACGCCGACGGGACCGAACAGCGTAAATTGTTTGATATGCAGGGGTCTCCTGACGGTCAGGTATTGCACGACACAGAGAATTCTCACGGGTGGTTGGAAGAACGCATTACCTGGGCGCCGTAGCCTCCTGCAATAGCAATCACCCCGTGGACACAGGGTGGTTGCGGAGCGATGACGACACTTCGCAACCACCTTTTTTATTCCCCCTTCCCCAAAATTCAACTAATGATTGCTCCGTACCGCGTTAATCGGTATAATGTCTGAGGCAAACGACAGCTTAAATTGATTCTTATGCGACCAAACAACTGGCAGCGACCAATTCAATACGCAATTGTGGGGCTAATTTTTATTTTGGTTGTGTGGTTATTTATAAAGCTCCAACCATTGATTAGTTCATTGGTGGTGGCGGCGCTGCTGGCATACGTTTTGCATCCATTGGTTAACATTATTACCAGACAGACACGCCTGAGCCACAAAACCGCCGTTGCATTGGTTTACTTCTTGTTTTTGCTGTTGCTGGCAGCAATCCCGGCCATTTTGACACCGGTAGTCATTGTACAAACCAAAGAATTTGTACCCGATTTTGAATTCCTGAGCAAGCAGGTCAACCGTCTCTCCGAGCAATCATTAACCTTCAGTAATTTTACCTTTTCCTTAGATACCGTCATCACAGACCTGGAAACCTCTGTCACCCAAGCCATCGCCGAAATTGCCACGAACCTGGGCCTGGTTTTGGCAGACATATCCACTAACTTTTTGTGGGGCTTAATTGTATTAGTTTCAGTTTTTTATTTGTTGCGAGACAGTCACAAATTGTTTGATTGGGTAATGGCGTTTGTTCCTCCGGCATACCACCGTCACACCAAGTATCTTTTGGGTGAAATTGACGCCGTTTGGGGAAGTTTTTTGCGGGGACAACTTTTGCTAATGTTGATTGTAGGGGTAATGTCGTGGTTTGGAGCGATGCTGGTGGGTATGCCCGGCGCATTTATTGTGGGACTGATCGCCGGCGTGCTAGACATTATCCCTTCTCTGGGACCAATGTTGGCTGCTGTAGTGGCAGGCAGCATTGCTCTATTTGAAGGTTCAACTTATTTGCCGGTTTCTAATGTATTTTTTGCCATCATCATCCTGGCCATTTTCCTCGTCATTCAACAAATAGAAAATATCTGGATCAGGCCAGCTTTGATGGGCCGCCGGCTCCGGCTGCACCCGGCACTGGTGTTCATCAGCGTACTCACAAGTCTAGCTTTGTTTGGAATTCTGGTGACCCTGCTGATAATTCCCTTGATGGCAACCCTGGGAATACTCACCCGTTACCTTCGCGACCGATTGAGAGGCATTGACCCCTATCCCCCAGAATTCTTCGTCTCCCCCCTGAAAGACACCGCAGATCCAGCCGATTAGCCCGTGCCATTTACGTCGGCCAAAAACACAATCTCCGGTTCCACGCTGGTGGCCCAAAATCGCAAAAGGCCTACGCTGGCGCGAGCTTCATTCGTTGGCGCCACCGCGCCCGGATTAAAAAACAGCGTGTGTCTCACCCTCCGGCTGATAGCGGTGTGCGAATGTCCAAAAATCACCACGTCTGCGTCCGGGTACCGGTTGCTCAAGCGGCGAATAATCTGGTCATTCAGTTTGTCGTTAGGATGTTCAACAAAAGCCGAAGCCACAATATCAGGCAGTTTCAGCAACGCCCCTTTCACCCCCGGTCGATGCCCATGAACCACAATGATTGTCCTTCCGGCCAACGTCAATCGGATTTCGGCAGGCAAATTTCGGCCCCCAAAGCTCAAATCTGCCAGATGAAAGTTACCCTTAACCGCATAAAGGGGAGCAATCTTTTTCAAGGGGGCCAGATGTTCTATTTGATCAACATCACCGGCGTGCAAAATAAGGTCCACAGTGCTAAAGATTTCGGTAACGGCAGATGGTAAAGTTTTCAGCCGGTAAGGCAAATGTGTGTCAGAAATAACACCAATGGTTAAAATGGGTCGATTCAACATTAGGCCATCTTAACACCTGGCTCTTTATGCGTCAAAGTAAGGGCCAACGTTTCACGACTGTTGCAAAGTCAATTTTAAGGTTTCAAAAAATCGTTGCTTTTCCCCCATCCCC
>CAYPUV010000193.1:0-7496 GCA_964413895.1 uncultured Anaerolineaceae bacterium | reverse complement strand
GGCTGCCGGTGTTGACCCCAGAACCCCACGACCTTTAGTTGTGGGAGTATGTCAGAAACGATAAACCTTCTGAAGGATTTAACGATTGCGTCGTTGCTTCCGTTATCATAAAGTCGTCGCCTGACCAACTATATAAATTTTTGACAGATATTGAGAATCTTTCGGAGTTCTTTCCGCAAGTTGAATTCAAACTCGTCACAGAGGGTCCGCTTAAAGTGGGAAGTATTTACCATACGCGCCAAAAAGGCGCAAAAAATTGGTCAGTCTATCGAGTGCTGATTCTTGAACCCAACGCACGAATGTCAGCCGAACTGACTGGAAAAGATATGCTTTTTGGAGCGCTCAGATACGATCATAGATTTATTGTTGATGGGAGCAACACAATTTCGCACGAGAAAGTAGATTACAAATTCCGGTACGGGATTGTGGGGTGTATTCTCAATTTGATAATTGGCAAGAGGTTGGTAAGAAAACAGGTTTTGAAACCTTAAAATCGACTTTACCCAAAGGGCACAGGTGCAACAGTCGTGCCGACTGAACAAAATTATTGCAGATTTTACAATTATGTGCTATAATGGCAATGTTTTATGTATAATCCATATTAATACCTGTTGACACTCTAGTCTTTGTATGCTATTTCCTTCTGACTCTCTTTAATTGCTGTACGACAGCATTTACCAAGGCAGTAATGAAGGATTTATTTTTATTGTTTGGCCAACATTATGTCAATAATTATGCTACACGCCCGCTTTGACTCAGCCAAAAGGAGCGAGTTATGGTTAACAAAAGTTCTTCTTCCAACGGATACCAAAAAAACGGCCCGTCAAAAGAACGCTCGACACGCATGCAATCGGCATCCAAACCAGTGAGCCATGCGGATACAGCAGGGTACGACCCAATGACCCTATACCTGGAAGATATCAGCCATATTTCGCTGCTAAGTCGGGAAAAGGAAATTGCATTGGCTCGCAAAATAGAAACCGGCGAACTGGCTGAACACAAACTCCGGCAAAACACGCTTTCTCCGGCAGAGGCTGAATTGTGTCAGCGTCAAATCGAAGAAGGCAAAAGAGCTAGAGATAGATTAATTGAAGCCAATTATCGTTTAGTGATCAGCATATCGAAAAAATATGCCAATCAAGGCGTCTCTCTGATGGATTTAATCCAGGAAGGCAACATCGGTTTGATTAAAGCGGTAAAAAAATTTGATTATCGTCGTGGCTACAAATTCAGCACCTACGCTACATGGTGGATCCGGCAAGCTGTAACCCGTGCCCTGGCCGATCAGGGCCGTACCATCCGTATTCCGGTCCATATGTCGGAACGCATCAACAGGCTTGCCAGAGTCTCTCGTGATCTGGCGCAAATACTGGGTCGTGAACCAAACACCAAAGAAATTGCGAAAGTTATGGAAACCACATCCAAAGGCATTGAGCGGATCCGCCAAATTGCGCAACGTCCGTTGTCCATTGAAATTCCAGTGGGTGAAGAGCAAGAAAGTAACCTGGGCGATTTTATTGAGGACCACAGCCAACTCCCCCTGGCTGCAGTAGCAACACAGCATTCACTTAAGGAACATGTAGACAACATTTTAACCTCGCTCAATGCCAGGGAAGGTCGCGTTTTGCGGTTGCGTTTTGGGCTATACGACGGAAAAACCTACACGCTGGAAGAGGTGGGGCAAAAATTCGGCGTTACCAGAGAACGTATCCGCCAAATTGAAGCAGCGGCACTCCGTAAATTGCGTCACCCCCGCCGCAGCAGACCGTTGCGAGAGTTTTTAAGGTGAGCTACGGGGATAGCACGCTGAAGTTTATGGGTTACGTTGAACGAAGTAATTTTTGCTTGACAATATCGTTGGCCAGAATAGCTTCCAATACGCCACCACCGATTGCCAGTGATTTTTCGGAAATGGAGAAACAATAGTCTTTGTTCCCGCGCGGATCCACGTCACCAATCTTGAAGCCGGGCGTGAGCGGCACAGTGGGGTGAATTAATCCCCGCAGCACGCCATCAAAGGGGGCAACCACCGGTTGACCATTGATCGTGGCAATTAAATCGCCACCTTTTACCAAGTCGCCGATGACAGCGTAAGGGGTAAGATGACCTTCAGCCGGGGCGCGAAGTACCCGGCCTTTGGTGATGTCTTTCACCGCACCGGGGATGTTGGTATTGGGTTGTGCTGTGCCGGCACGAATTATGCGTCCCAGTCGGTGACCACGATTGGTTTCAATGACGATGTGGCAGTCGCGCCCGGCGTAAAAACCCGGCCCCAGCGCAATCACCACCGGTGCGTCAGTTATGCGTGTGCCGGTGTTTCGTTTCGCCATAATTGCGTCAATGAGTACAACCGGTTGCCATTGTTGAGCGATGCTGGCAGTAGGGTCTACCACTACCGGGATAAACCCTTGTTCCAAATTAGATCGCACGTCGGCGGCGGTAGATTTTTTTGCCGTTATATCTTCTACGGTGATGCTGCCCTCAGTTATAGCCGCGCCGAAGCTAACTGCTCGCCGTACCATCATTGGCGTGGGATGTTCTGTGATGACCACGGGGAACCCCACGTGGAAAAGTCGCGCAGCTACTCCTGTTGCCAGGTCTCCACCGCCTTTAATAAGGATGGGTATATTTTGAAAGAGGGAATCTAAAGACAATTTCGCTCCAATTTGCAGTGTCTTTTCAAAAAGCAGGGCGTTGCACCCAAAACCTGGCAGATCTTAAAAACCTGCCGGGTTTTGAGTTTAAATCATTGAGCAGTTACGCCCCGTATCCGTCTGAGAAAACTTCAATCATCAGGTATGGGTCGCCAAGCGGATAGAGGATGGGCACGGTGCAGCCGTTAGCCACATATTCACGGACTTTGGCTTTCACTTCTTCCGGTGTGCCGCTGGCGGTGATGTGTTGCACCAGTTCATCGGGTACATATTTCATTGCTGCTTTGATTTGCTCTTTTGTGGCGGGCCACCCCAGGATGGACTGGATTTTCTGCACCACTTCGGGCGGGGTGTTGCTGGCTTTGGTGATGTGCGGCTGCTGGGCAATGTATTGCGTGAGCAGCCAGCGCGCACCGTCGAGAGCCTTGGCTTTGTTGTTGTCTACCGAGCAGACCACAAGCTGCGGGCGGTCAATCTCATCAAGGCTGCGGCCAGCACGTTCCGCCCCGATCTTCAAATTCTTCATATAGCCTTCGTTGTATTCTGGTGGCACGCAGTAGTTCATTACCACCCCGTCGGCGATTTCACCCGCCAATTGGGTCATTTTATGACCGGTCGCGCCAATCATCAACGGCACATTGCGCGGTTCTTGTCGCCCGTGTACCACATCAAGTTTGATACCGTGGACGTTGTGAAATTCGCCTTCATAGGTAACAGTTTCCATATTCAGCAGACGGCGCATTACTTCAACAGTTTCACGCATTGCTTTGAGCGGCTTGCGGCGATGGATGCCAACATTCGTCGCCAGGGGGTCCCACCACGCACCGATGCCGCAAATAACGCGATCGGGGGCCAGATCATCCAGGGTAAGATAGGTTGCAGCCAGCAAACCGATGTTGCGAGTCCAGTTGTTGATAACGCCGGAACCAATTTTGATACGCTCGGTGACGGCGGCAAAAGCGGCCATCGGCACGATGGCGTCGCGCACCAGACGGCTTTCTGCTTGCCACACAGCTTCAAAGTTGTGTTTCTCGGCAAACTGCGCCAGTTTCATTCCTTCACGGATATCGTGGGCGTCTTGCAAATAAAGGGCTACTCGGTCGGTCATTTGGGGTCTCCTTTGACTGTGAGCTGTCAGCCTTCGGCGTTTTGTCATCAGCAGAACAGCAGAATAGTTGTAGATGAATGCCAATTACCGAAAACTGGGGATGGATAATCTATAAATCCATTTTACTAGAAAGCGTGGAGAAGGTCAAAGATTGCGGAATTGGTAAGGTTGTCGGACAAATTTTGGGCAGCCGAAAGAAATTGTCTCCAATCTTGTGGCGTATCCAGGTCGAACGCAAGGCCCGGCATGTGGATAATTTGCGGCACAACGTCGCTGGCACGGGCCGCGACAAGATGGCGACTGAAGCTATTTTTGCCAAATTGGGGTTGGATAAGAGTGGGGGGGCGTAACAACAGGGCATTGGTTCCCTGCTGCCGGTGGCAGGGGGCGATGACCAGAGCGGGCGCAGACGTTGTCCCTTGCGCGACGAGTGTTTGCAGGTCGGTAGCGGTGAGCGTGGGCAAGTCTAACGGCAAAATTAGCACGGCGCCGGCGTTTTTGCGACTCGCCCATTCGATGCCCTGTGCAATGGCGGCATTCAAATCGGGTTCGGTTTCTACCAGCGCCCATGCGCCCGCCGATTTGGCCGCCCGGCGCACGGCGGCGCTGCGAGACACAATCACCACGTCGCCGATGGTTTTTGCAAGCTGAATGGTGCGTGTCAGCAAAAAACGGCTCAATCTCGCCCGTTCGGCGGTGGAGAGGATGGCTTTCAGCCGGGTTTTTGCTTCCGTGAATGGCTTCGCGGGGATGATGGTTATCAGGTTGAGTCTTTGTCGCCTTGCAATCTTGTCGCTTTGCAACCCTGTTTCCCTCATATAGTTATTCGATTTGCAAAATCTCTCTTGCCAACCGAGCCTGGTCAGCTACCGATTTCATCAGCGTGTTGGTGGTCAGGGTACGCAGCCCTAGCCCTGCGATGCGGGCGGCGTGAATTTCGTCTGCCGTGTCCAGTACAAAAGCGGTCAGTACGTCCTTTAGATACTCGGCCACGCCAAACGGCGAAACTTCCAGCCCCAGTTCGGCCATCAGTTTAGCGGCGGGACCCTTCACTGCTACCCCACCGATGATGGGGGACACGGCGATTTTTCGGGCACTGCTGGCGGCAATCAGGCGCCGTAAGCCGGGCAGCGCCAGGATGGGGTCAATGCTGAGCAGGGGGTTGCTGGGGGCGAAGACGATTGTGTCGGCCATTCTGATGGCACTGGTGATGTCGCGGTTCAGGTTGGCGGTGGTTGCGCCCTCAAATTCTATCCGCTGCACCAGCGGTTCAAAATGGTAGCGCACAAAATATTCTTGAAACGCCAGTTTGCCCTGGTCTGTGTGCAGCACAGTACGCACGCGACTGTCGGTCATTGGCATTAGCGTGGGTTTTACCCCCAGTCGGCGGCAGAGTTGGGCAGTAATCCAGCTCAATGGATACCCCGACTGTCGCCAGTGGGTGCGCAACAAGTGGGTGGCGAGATCTTTGTCGCCCAGTTTGAACCAGGTGGGACCGCCCAGTGTCTCCAATGCGGCAATTGTGTGCCACGTTTCGCCTGCCAGTCCCCATCCCGTGTGCGGGTTGTTGATGCCCGCCAGTGCGTACATCACCGTGTCCAGATCGGGGCTGATGGACAGCCCCAAATGCTCAAAATCGTCAGCGGTGTTGCTGATGATGAAAAGATTTTCCGGCGGCAAGATTTGTGCCAGCCCGTTGACCATTTTTGCCCCGCCGACGCCTCCCGCCAGTGCGACAATTTTCAAGTGTTTCAAAGCTGTCATTGATCACCATGTTGGTTGGAAGTTTCAAATTCCGGGTAAAAAGTTTGTCGCTGGCAACTATGCTTCATTCCACCATCGACGCAGCAACTTTTTGCTCACCAGCAAATAGTCCCGCGCTTCGGCAAAAACTTCCAGGCTGATGGTTCCATCGTACCCGGTAGATTTTAGCATTTTGATGTGCTTTGGCCAATTGGTGTGACTGCGCGGCGCGGCGCCCAGCGGCAAATGCTGGTCAGACGACCCATCGTTTTCGGATAGATGTACGTGTGCCAGTTTGTGCCCCAATGTCTGTAGATATTCTTCCCAGCGATCGTATCCTCGTTCCAGTTTGGTGTGTCCGCTGTCCAGGTGGAAACGCAGCAAGGGAACGCGCTCCAGAATGGCGGTCAGGGTTTCGAGTTGTCTGGGGCCCTGGTTGGGTGTGTTTTCGATGACGATGGTGACGCCCAAATCGGCGGCTTCATCGCACAGGGGAGCCAATATTTCAGCATTCCATGCGACGGCTTTTTCCGCTGCAATGAGCGGCGGTACATTCCAATAATGCACGTTCATCACCCCTGCGCCGATGGCGTGTGCGGCGGTCAGCACGCGCCGAAACTCTGCCAGCGCGGCCTCCCGTATCGTTTTGAAAGGCGAGCTGATAGGGATGAACCAGGCGCTGTGGGTCACAACACCGAGGTTGTATTTTGCCAGTGCGGCTTTCACAGCGGCGGGGTCAACGTTGCCGGGGTCGGCGCAGGGCGGCTCGAAGGTAAAGTCTACAAAATCGAAACCATTTTTGCCAAACCACGTAATTTCCGCGAGCGGGTCTCTACCGGGGTGATTCATTCCGCCGATTTGCATGGTCGTCTCCGTTTTTATTGCATGTTTTGCATTGCGCAAAAATGTGCTACGCAATGCGCTTCACTTCCAAATAACTTTTTCAGCCAGCGGCTGCCGCGTTTTCTGTGGTGTTTCTGCCGCGTATCCCAGCGTCATCAAACCGACGGGTTCCCAGTCGAGGGGAAGGTTGAGCGTTTGGCGCACGGTGTCCGGCGTAAAAAGCGGGGCGCACATCCAATTCATCGCCAACCCAATGCGGTGGGCGGTAAGCCACATATTTTGCGCTGCCATCGAAACGGATTGCACCGCCAGCACCCACTCGTTGCGCCGACGGAGTTCATCCGGGTAGCGGTCCATATCGGCCATACTAAGGCACACGGCAATGACGACCGGCGCGCCGGTAATGCGGCGATAGCTTTTCGCTACATCTTTTTCAATGTCGGCGGGGGCGTCGCCATCGACAGTGCGGTCACGGCGCAGTCGTTCCCCCATTGCACGAGCAAGACGGTCGCGGTCGGTGGAGTGGGTGAGCACGGCAAATCGCCACGGCTGGCGGTTGTGCGCCGACGGCGCCCAACGCGCGGCTTCGAGTATTGTTTCGATATCGACTCGCGCCACGGGCTGGTCGGTGTATCTGCGGATAGCGCGGCGGGATGTGATAGTTTTCAGTAAATCAGTCATTAGTTTTCAGTCGTCGGTTTTCAGTCGTCAGTTTTCAGTTTTGCAGCTTTAAACTAATGACTGAAAACTGAAAACTAATTTTTACCGAAAAAGGTCGTTCTCTTTTGCCCGCAGCACATCCCCCGCCCGCGCCGAGTCGTCCACTTCATACGCCAGGCCGCGAGCGATGACCCCCGGCCCCGCCGCGGTGGTTTCCCCACTCACCCGGCTGTCACCGGCGGCAACACGGCCGGCAACGGCACGGCCCTGGTCCCCGTTCGGGGGGCGGCCGGCCCGGCCGCGGCCGGAAAGTTCCTCGACTTCTCCATCTTCTCGTTCGTGGGCCAGAACCACGCCGCCGCCCTGGACGTCAACAAGACGCATTCGGTCCCCGGCAAGCACAACTACACGGGGTACATGGGCGTGGCCAAGACGCTCACCCAGGCACCGTGGGGCAACTACATCGAGTTCTGGCGGCTGTTCAACGA
>CAYPUV010000192.1:0-7693 GCA_964413895.1 uncultured Anaerolineaceae bacterium | reverse complement strand
TTCTGATGCTCCTGTTTCCGCGCCTGTTATTTTGTGTTCTGTACGTCCTGTTGCGGTGAATAACGTAATTGGAATGGTGTTGACGATAGGATCTTGTCGAAGTTCGTTGCAAACCTGAACACCATCCATGCCAGGCATAAGAATATCTAAAATAATTAAGTCCGGTTGGGCGCGCCGAATAATCTTGAGTGCCTCAATAGCGCTATTTGCCACACGAACTTGATACTCTTTACGCAGGCTCAACTCAATGCTCAAGGCTACAGGTTCTTCGTCGTCAACCACTAAAATATTTTGCATAAGCCCAACTCCCTGGGAGGCTGCCGTCCACCATTGCACTGTTCAGTCTGGAAAGATCACGGGGGTAATAATATGCATTGCGCTGTGTTTTATCAAAATGGCCACCACGCATTACATTATAAAAATTATTGTAGTTGATTTTTTCAATTTGACAAGAATGTGTTTTTGTAAAATCCAACCCTCCCATGTGGTGTGCTGCAAATGCTGCAAAAGGAGGTGCAAATTTGACACAAAGCTTCTTGTTGTCTAAAGTACCCCCTGTTTGACGCCCGCGGGCGTCTTTTTAAGTCTTGACAAGACTGATTTTATCGTGGTATGCTTGCTTTTAATGTGATGGTGTGCCTTTCTGCCGATTACAAATTACGTTTGCGTTGCATTTTGAGCGAGGGATGAGCCTTGAAAGAAGACCTGGCGTATTGGGTGGGCTTCAGCAAAGTGGCCGGAATTGGCCCCCTGCGATTTAAAAAGTTACTTGACTACTTTGGCACCGTTGAAGACGCCTGGAAGGCAAACCCAGGTGAATTATCCGCCATTGGGTTAGACAAACGCTCAATTGTAAGCCTGGTGACAACGCGACAGGCCATCGATTTGGCCGCGGAAATGCACCGGCTGGAGACACAATCGGTTACTGTGCTCACCTGGGATGATGAAGACTACCCCCCCGTGCTGCGCGCCATACCTGACCCGCCGTTTGTGCTATATGTGCGGGGTCAAATTCTACCCCGTGATGAATGGGCGCTGGCAGTGGTCGGCACGCGAAACGCATCGGTCTATGGTAAAGATGCGGCCCGAATGCTTGTTAACGGATTGGCGACCAGCGGGATTACGATTGTCAGTGGGTTGGCGCTGGGCATCGACACGCAGGCGCATCGGGCTGCTATTGATGCCGGAGGCCGCACAATTGCCGTGATGGGGTGCGGTGTAGATACCATCTACCCCCAACGCAACCGCAAATTGGGCGAAGCAATCATCGAAAACGGTGCAATAGTGTCTGAATTTCCGTTAGGAACCAAGCCGGAAAGCGGCAACTTTCCGCGCCGAAATCGCATTATCAGCGGGTTAAGCCTGGGTGTGTTAATGGTAGAGGGTGCTGAACAAAGTGGCGCCAGAATTACCATCGACTACGCCCTGGAACATGGCCGCGAAACATTTGCCGTACCGGGGAATATTTTCAGTCGGGGTAGTCAGGGGCCTAATAAACTAATCCAACAAGGCGCAAAATTGGTAACTCGTATTGGGGATATTCTTGAAGAACTGAATTTGACAATGGTTGCCCAGCACACGGAAGCCAAAGAAGTCATTCCAGACACTCCCACCGAAGCTACCATTTTGCAGCATTTATCCGCTGAACCAATCCACGTGGACGAATTGGGGCAACGCACCCATATCTCGGCGGCGGAACTATCAAGCACCCTGACAATTATGGAATTGAAGGGGCAGGTCCGCCAGGTGGGGAATATGCACTATGTTTTGGCACGACTTTTTTGAAGTAATTAACCCCAGTGGTGGTGTGTCCAGTAATGGCTAAACTTATTTTCAAGGAAGTCGGACAGTCCCTGGCGGGACGACAACGAGGATGAAAATTTAGCTTTTAGCCGTCAGCGGTCAGCTATCAGTAGTAAAATTGACCGCTGAAAGCTGATGACTGACGACTATTTTGAGGCGTGGAGACTGCTTCGCTATCGCTCGCAGTGACAGAACACATTTATTTTCAAGGGAGTATTTTTATTTTGTATGCGTTAATATTGGCCGGCGGCGTTGGCTCACGGATGTGGCCCCGTAGTCGGCAAGCCACTCCAAAACAATTTCTTGATATAACCGGCGGCGAAACAATGCTCCAGACCACCGTTCGGCGGGTGTTGCCACTGGTACCGCCGGAGCACATCTTTGTTGCCACAGGGGAACGCTATGTGTCCCTGGCGCGGACACAACTCCCCATATTGCCAGCGGAAAACTTCATTGCCGAAATTAGCGGCAAAAACACCGCCCCGGCAATCGGCCTCGGTGCGCTGCACATTGCCCGCGTAGACCCTTCATCTACAATGGCAGTGCTCACCGCAGACCACCTTATCCCTGATGAAGACGCCTTCCGACGGGCACTGCTCGCCGCAGAAACGGTGGCGCAAACCGGTAGGCTGGTTACGCTGGGTATTACTCCCACCGGCCCCGAAACAGGGTACGGATATATCCATCGGGGGGACGTGGTGGGGACGTACCAGGAACAAATTGTGTACCGTGTGAATCGCTTTCTGGAAAAACCCGACCTTCCCACAGCCCAAAAATTCTTTGCCAGTGGCGAATATTATTGGAACAGTGGGATGTTCATTTGGCAAACAGCAACCCTGTTCTCGCAACTTGAACGGCATATGCCCGCATTGATGAGGCAGTTAAGCCAGTTGAAGGATGTCCTTTTCAACGGCAACAGGCCGGACACGCTTGAAGTGCTGTGGGAACAAATTCAGCCCCAAAGCATTGACTTTGGGCTGATGGAAAACGCGGACGACGTAGCTGTTGTACCCCTTGATGCGGGCTGGAATGATGTGGGAAGTTGGGCCGCCCTGTATGATGAATTGGCGCAAACCCCCACTGACACCGTCGTCGTCAATGCGGAGCATTACGCCGTTGATTCAAGCGGATTGCTCATTCAGGGGAATGACAAGCTGGTGGCAACCATCGGTGTGCACAACCTGGTGATTGTAGAAACAGATGATGTCTTACTGGTGTGCGCGCGCGACCGGGCGCAAGATGTAAAAAAAATTGTTGAACAATTAAAAGACCGGAAACAGCACAAGTACTTGTAAATAGATGCGGCGTAGTTTTGAAAAATCTGAAGGCTTGTGTAAATTACAATAGGAATAAACGAATAGGAAAATTTACAAGCATATGACGAATGAACCTATCACTGCATATTGTGTAAAATGTAAAACGAAGCGAGAAATGAGTCATCCAGAAGCGGTTTACACAGCCGCCGGAACACCGGGCACGCGTGGCGTGTGTAGCGTGTGCGGTACTAAAATGTTCAAAATGGGATACACCCCGGCCCACGGTTCCGTGCCGAAACCGGAGCGCCCCTCGCGTCCCAAAAAGAACGGAAAACAGGAAAAACCGCGCAAAGGCAAGTTGGTTATTGTTGAATCCCCGGCCAAAGCACGCACTATTGGCAAATTCCTGGGTAAAGGCTACACCGTCAAAGCTTCCGTGGGACACGTGCGTGATCTTCTGCGCTCCCAACTTTCGGTGGATGTGCAGCATAACTTCGCCCCCAAATACCGCGTCCCCAACGAGAAGCGTCCACTGGTGAAAGAATTAGCCAAAGACGCCGCTTCCGCTGCCGAAATCTACCTCGCTACCGATGCCGACCGCGAAGGCGAAGCCATTGCCTGGCATTTGATGGAAGCAACTAATATGCAACCGGAACGAGTCCGACGGGTGGTTTTTCACGAAATTACCAAAAATGCCATCGCCAATGCGTTCGCCAACCCGCGTGATGTTAATTTGAATAAGGTGAACGCTCAGCAAACCCGGCGCATTTTGGACCGGCTGGTTGGGTATAAAATCAGTCCCCTGTTGTGGAAACGAGTGCGTAGTCGTACCAGTGCCGGACGGGTGCAGAGCGTGGCCTTGCGCTTAATTTGTGAGCGCGAAGAAGCGATTTCTGAGTTTGTCCCAGAAGAATATTGGTCTATCAAAGTAAAACTGGCCAAACAAGACGAATCGCTGCGCCCGAAAGACCGCCAATTTACGGCAAAACTACTGCGCATTGCCAACAAGCCGGCGAAATTACACAATGCAGCGCAAGCGCAAGCCGTCGTCGATGCGTTACGTAAACTAACGTACCACGTAGACAACATCAAACGCAGCGAACGTCGCCGCAAACCGTCGGCTCCTTTCATTACCAGTACGTTGCAACAAGAAGCATCTCGTCGCCTGGGGTTTGGCACGCGCAAAACAATGCGCCTGGCACAGCAATTGTACGAAGGTGTTGAGCTATCTGGCGGTGAGCGGGTGGGCTTAATTACCTATATGCGTACCGACAGCACTCACATCGCCGCCCAGGCGCTGCAAGAAGCCAGAGCCTACATTCAAGAAAAATATGGCGCGGACTTTCTGCCGGCCAAGCCACCCCGCTACAAAACCCGTACCCGCAAAGCGCAAGAGGCCCACGAAGCGATCCGCCCCACAAACGTGCACCGTCTGCCGGCAAGTTTGCGTTCTGTACTCAGCCGCGACCAATATCGATTGTACAACCTTATCTGGGCGCGATTTGTTGCCAGCCAAATGGTGGCGGCAGTGTACGAAACCGTGCGCGTAGATGTTCGCGCCGGAGAGTACCTGTTGCGGGCGTCTGGGTCCAGGCTTAAATTCAGAGGCTTCCTCTCCGTTTACGAAGAAACTGCGGACGAAGACGCGCTTCCAGACGAGAGTATGGGCGTTGTGCTACCTGACCTCCAGCAAGACGAGCCGCTCGACATGCTGAAAGTATTGCCGGAACAGCATTTTACCCAACCGCCTCCCCGTTACACAGAGGCGAGTTTGGTTAAAACGCTGGAGGAGTTCGGTATTGGCCGCCCCAGCACCTACGCCGCCATCATCAGTACCATTCAGGAGCGAGGATATGTTGAGCGAGAGGACAAACGTCTTTTCCCTACCGACCTGGGGACAATTGTCAATAACCTTGTTGTTGGATATTTCCCGGATATTGTCAATGTTGATTTCACGGCTCGTCTGGAAGAAAAATTAGACAAAATTGCCTGGGGTGAAGAGGATTGGGTGGGCGTACTGAGTAAATTTTACACCCCTTTTGAACGCGCACTACACGCTGCCGAAGCAAATATGCCCAAGGTTGAAGTGGGCGACACGGCCATTGGCGAAGCTTGCCCCAAATGCGGCCACGACTTGGTGCTAAAATATGGGCGATTTGGTAAATTTATTGCCTGCTCTAACTTCCCGGAGTGTCGCTATACCCGGCCCTATGTCGTGAAAATTGGGGTGAAGTGCCCTAAAGACGGGGGCGACATTGTCGCGCGCAAAACTAAAAAGGGACGCATATTTTACGGGTGCAGCAACTACCCGGAATGCGACTGGACAAGTTGGAAACGTCCATTGCCTAACCCGTGCCCCAATTGCGGAGAATTACTGGTGGCGCAAAATAAAAAATTTGCGGAATGCACCGTCTGTCACCAGCGATTTGAACTGGATTCGTTGCCCGCACCTGAGGCAGAAGAAAATAGTTCAGTTGTGCAAACGCTAGAAATAGCATAACGCACACCTGCTCAAGGCTCGGCATTCATGCCGGGCCTTTTATTTTCATAATCGGAGAGAAGCATGAACCTGAGCAACCTTCGCGACAAAATGAATGCTGCAAGCCTTGATGCATTTGTCGTAACCCAAGCCGACAATCGCCGCTACCTGTCAGGGTTCACCGGGAGCGCGGGCGTTTTGCTCATCACGCCGGAACGTCAATTCATCATCACCGACGCGCGTTATTATGAGCAGGTGGCCCGCGAAGCCCCAAACTGGGAACTGGTACGGGCCAGCTACAAAACTGCCGAGTACCTGGGCAAGCTCATTGTCGAGCTTGATTTGATTGGCGCGAAAATAGGTTTCGAGGCGGATAACGTAACGGTGGCGCAGCACAACACCTGGCAAGAAACACTGCCCAAGATATTTTTGGAAGGAACAACAGGGTTTGTGAACGACCTCCGCGCCGTAAAAACAGAATCGGAATTGGAGGCAATTAAACGTGCTGTAGCAGTAGCCGATGAAGCGATGATGCATATATACCAATGGATCCAGCCGGGCAAAACAGAAAAGGACGTTGCCTGGGAACTGGAAGTGTATATGCGCACGCACGGAGCCAGCGCGCTTTCATTTGATACAATCGTTGCTGCCGGGCCGAATAGCGCATTGCCCCATGCAACGCCCAGTGACACAGTTATTCAACCGGGGGATGTGGTGTTAATTGATATGGGGTGCGTGGTAGAGGGGTATTGCTCGGACATGACACGCACATTCAGCCTGGGTGAGCCGACCAATTCACAATATTTTGCGGTGTGGGAACTGGTTAACCAGGCAGCAAACGCGGCCCGCGCCGGCATAGAAGCCGAAACTACCAGTAAGGCCGCCGACGCTCTGGCCCGCGATATTATCAAAGCGGCAGGGCACGGCGATCACTTTGGGCACAGTCTGGGTCACGGCGTTGGCCTGGCCGTCCACGAAGCGCCGCCGGTGAGCTACGCCAGCGATACACCCTTTGCGGAGAATATGGTTATTACCATTGAACCGGGGGTGTATTTGCCCGGCGCTTTTGGCGTGCGCCTGGAAGATATGGTTGTTGTTACCTCAAATGGCGTGGAGACACTCACACACACACCAAAAATTAAAACCATCCATCGTTGAGAGTGGCAGAGGGCATTCCTTCACCATCTGAAACGTTTTTGCTCTGGTTGACGAACAGACTTTTTGTGTTATAATCTTTTTGTGTTATAACCATCGATATTCTTTAAAGTGAAAGCCAGATAATCTACCAAAAATCACTGGGCGTGATGTCTCAATCTTAAAAATCCTTTTCAAGGCTGGCATTTCAGTTTCACTATAAAAAATGCACTGCGCTTTTGAAGAGGATTGAGATATTCTGTGGTAGATATAGATTTGTTTATGCGCCTTAAAAGAGAGGAGGTGGTGTTTAGCCCCATAAGTCCGCAACGTGAAACCCTGTGATGAAAACTTAGTCAGTTTATTGCAATCTCTTGATATTTGAGGAGACAAAAGAGGAGAAATTTATGCTTTCTAAAAAACTGTTTGTTGTATTGGTTGTATTAGCTTTGTTTGTGCTGGTGGCAGCACAATGTTCACAACCGCAAGTGCAAGAAGTAAAAAAGGTGGAAGAGGCTCCCACTGCCACGCAGGTAACTGCACAAGAATCACAAGCGCAGGTAGCAGAAACACAGGAAGTTAAAGAAGAACCGAAGGTTGTTGAGGTTCAAGAACCTTCGCAAAAACGGTTGGACACTGTGCGTCAGCGTGGTAAACTGATTTGTGGCGGTAATGCGAACCTGGCCGGGTTTGGCTTCCTGGCTAAAGATGGTTCTTTCTCTGGCTTTGACATTGATTATTGTAAAGCAGTAGCTGTGGCAATCTTTGGCGTGGCCGACGATTCTACATTGGAAATCCGCCCCCTCAGCGCCAGCGACCGCCCCATTGCGCTGCAAACCAACGAAATCGACGTACTCATTCGGAACACAACCTACACCCTTAGCCGCGACACCGAATGGGCAGCAGACTTTGGCCCCACCACATTCTACGATGGGCAAGGGATGATGGTTCGCAAAGACAGTGGTATAAAAACACTGGAAGATCTGGAAGGCGCAAATATCTGCGTGCAAACTGGTACCAC
>CAYPUV010000191.1:0-7708 GCA_964413895.1 uncultured Anaerolineaceae bacterium | reverse complement strand
GAGGGGAAGGGGGTAAAAATAACTTCTTGTTTTTTGTCAAGCGACTTTACCCAAAGGGCACAGGTGCAACAGCCCTGCAACGTAGGGGCAATTCGCGGATCGCTCCTACAAATTTGCTATACAAAATTAGTGCGGGGGCGCATTGCAACGTGCCCTTGCGCGCCCCATCTCATCCCCCCGCGTACACCGCCAGCACAATCTGCGGGGTGATTTTTGCTTCTACAAATGCCGCGATGAGTAGCAGCGGCAACACCACAAACAAAAAAATCTTCGCAAAATTTGCCAGGGTGAATAGAAACCCCTGCCCCACGTCCAGTCCCTCCGGCGGCGAAACCAGCGCCGCACCGATGCGCAGCGCGAACCCGGTGCCGATAATCGCGGCGGGCAGTTCAAAAATGCCGTGCGGCAGAATAAACGCCCCCAAAAACACCCAGGGATTAAACCCCAGCAGCGCCACTGCCCCGGCGAAATAGCCCACCAGGGTCAGCGGAGCCATCAGCAGAATAATGGGAATCACCCCAAATGAAAAAGTCCCCATCAATGCCGAAGTGAAAATCACCCCGGCATTGTGCCGAAAAATTCCCCACACACTGAAAGTAGGCAAAAAGCTCACCAACTGCACGTTATCAAAAGCGTTTGCGGGAATGTCGCTCAAATCCAGGCTCCCCGATGGCAGGGGATAGCTGGGTGCAGCCAATGCGCCACCCACCATTGCCGCCGCCAGCAGCAAGCCAACCATCGCCAGAGGCCAGCGATGGGTTTGCAACAAGTACGGCACGTCGCGCCGCCAAATGCGCCAGGGGTTCAGCCGGGGCAGACGGTCATCTGCGCGCGTAATTTGTTTCGGCGGACGCAAAAAATAGCCTCTAAAATCTCGCCAGATTGTTTTTAAATTCAGAACATCCATTTCCTTAGAAAGAATTTCTTCCCGATTGAAAATGCGCACTCCCATACGCACCAGAATAATATCAACAATCAATAGCGCCAGAATGATCAACCAGATCACTGTGTAATTCCCCCAAAACAGCAGCACACTCTCCGCCTGAAGCAGTAACGCCATTGGAATAATGATAAAACTCGCCAGTAAATTGGCGGCTCGCACACTGGTGGTCTGGCTGGAAATGACGACCGCGCCAGACACCATCACCAACCCTTCAACTGTGGTGAGCAAAAACATCTGCAACAACAGCCAACCTGCCGGCCACCAATGAATGGTGAAATACAACCCAACCAGGTAAACCGAAATGCCGAAATAGCTGGCGGTGAGCGGCACAATCAACGCCGCCAACATTTTACCGATGTACAATTCCAGGTCAGAAACCGGCATGGAAAGGAGCGGCTCAATACTGTTGCGTTCTTTTTCGCCCACAAATGTTTCCAGTGCAATAACCAGCGAAAACGAGATGGGGAAGAAACCGACCACCATCAGTAAAAAAGGGATCAACCGCTCGCCAACGATGGGCGCATCGTATTTTGTAACCCAGTTGGTTGCCACCTGTGCTGTAATATTCATCAGGGCGGGGAACAGCAACGTCAGCACAAAAATAGGCGTCATAATACGCCAGTCGCGGAAACTGTCGCGGATCTCCCGGCGCGTAATAACCAGGGCGCTGGCCAACGTACCACGCTCGATGCGGGGAAGTGAGGGGGAAAGCGTTGTCACCGCGTCACCTCCGTTTCAGATTCGTCTTCAATTATCCGCAGATACACTTCTTCTAAACTGCGGCTCACCTCGCTAAGTGTGACCACCGGGGTGTGTTCCGCTGCCAGTCGGCGCAGCAGGCGTGGATTATCGAGCGCGGGGTTGGGCGTGGTGTACCGCAGCCAATTGTCGCCGTGTGCCACAACTTTCACCATATCAGTCAGATTGTCAACCTGTCCATTGAGTGATTCTGCCAACCGCAGTTCCATAATCGGCTGACCGAGAAGTTGATTTTTGAGGGCAGATGGGCTGCCCTGTGCGATGATTTCGCCCCGCCGAATGATAGCGATGCGGTCGGCCAGCAGTTCTGCTTCGGCGAGGTTGTGGGTGCAAATGATGATGGTGCGGTTTTCACGCCGCAAAGCCAGAATTGCGTCGCGCACCAGTTTGGCGCTCTGGGGATCCATATTACTGGTGGGTTCGTCCAAAAACAGCACTTGTGGATTATGCAGCATTGCCCGTACCAGGGTAAGTTTTTGCTTCATCCCTTTGGAATATTCACCCAGCCGTTTGTCACGAGCCTCCCACAGCTCAAATTGACGCAGTAATTTTTCCGCCCGCGCCAGGCGCACGGTTTTTGGCAACCCTTGCAAATCGCCAAAAAAATCCAGATACTCCAGCCCCTTCATCCGAGTGTACAATCCCGGAAATTCGGTGAGCAGGCCGATCACGCGGCGCACTTCTTTCGACTGGCGCACCGTGTCGAATCCGGCAACGAAGGCGTGCCCGGCGGTAGGTCGCAAAATTGAGCCGAGCATACGGATGGTTGTGGTTTTGCCCGCGCCGTTTGGTCCCAGCAGCGCCAGCACTTCGCCCTCTGGCACCAAGAGGTTGAGGCGGTTGACGGCGATAAAATCGTTAAATTTTTTGGTGAGGTTTCTCGCTTCAATCATAAAGGGTTTCAGATTTTAGGTTTTAGGCTGTGTTGACGTTTCTGTTTTTGCGGAAAACGCCCCTTCGATATGCCCTTTCAGGGCTACTCAGGATGCGTTTTCCGGCAGAATTCGCATGCTGAGTAGCCGTCAGGCGTATCGAAGCGTGCGAATTCGCCAAACGTCAACACAGCATAATTAAATTATAACCTATGCCGTGAAATACACCAACCTATCTTTAAAACCTCATCACAGCTGTTACAAAGTAGATTTTAAGGTTTCAGCAAATTGTTACTTTTCCCCCATCTCCCCTGTACCCCCTTCCCCGGCGGGGAAGGGGGGAGTTGAGCGTGTGCGAGGGGGCTTTCGCCCCCTCGCACACCCCCTTTTTGGCCCCCTCCCCAAATTTGGGGAGGGGGCCAAAGAAACAGTTTCTAATTTTCTGTCAAGCGACTTTGCCCAAAGGGCACAGGTGCAACAGCCCTGAAAACCTCATACAGTAACTTCTCAATAAGTTGGGGATATTGCCTCCAAACCTGATGGGTTCTCCCCCGAATAATTGAGCAGTTACCCCAGCAAAACAAAAAACGGACCCGCCCCGAAAGACGCGCCCGTTTTGAATATTGTGGCAGATTATTCTACCGATAGCATGTAGTCGGTAAAATGGGTCATTGCCGCCTGCATAAACTCTGCCAGCCCGGGGCGAAAATTCACTATAACGTAACGTCAGGGTCAAGGGTTTGAACCTTAAATTTTTAGGTTCTTTGGGATTTTGGGGAGTAGCTGGATTTTGGCGTTTCTTGAAATTCATTAGCAATGGAATCCAGAAGACTCAATTTTTATTCTGCTGGCGGTTCTTCAGCTTCCGGCGCATCCGCTGGAAGCTCCGGTTCGATGACCGTCTCTTCTGGCGCAGGCGGCACGATGGGCGTCTGTTCTGGCAAGGTGGGGGGTGAAGGTGGCGCAGGTGTTGCCGGGACAACGTGCGTTCGGTACGGCTGCGTGCCAAAGCGAGACAGCACCACCGCCCCTACCGCCGTAGAAGCTGTTAAAACACCTATCAGCCAGCCGGTTAAACCAAACATCCAGCCAATCCACGGGAGATGGTCAACAAAGGGCATGCGGATAATCAAGATCAGTACGGCAACGCCCAACAGTGTTGCAGACACATCGCTGGCAGACGGATTGTTGGCGATGGAAAAAATTCGGGCACCGACAAATTTCCCAATGACAGAGATCCCCAGCAAAAACGCAGCAGTCAGCGCCACAGCAACCAATATTATCCCACAGATGGGAATAATGAGAAAGAACAACACCCCCAACACGGTCAGCAATACGCCAGAGGCGATCAACGTCACCAGGCCCAGTACAAAACTCACTGGTGTTGCCTCTGTTAGGGTTTGTTGCACTATTTTGGTATGAGCGGGGAAGAACATCACCACCAGCACGCCCAGTCCGGCAAGCACAAGCGCCATAAAAATATCTTGGATGCCATCACCGATGAAGGTTCCTACCTGTTGCACAAAATTCGAGCCTGACCGTCGCTCGCCAGGGACCACTTTTTCTGCAACGTGGGGACGCTCCGGCGGTGCGGGTGGCGTTGGAGCCGTTGGGGCAGTTGCTTCGGGGCGAACCTCAGGTACTCCCCCAGAGGAGGCGGGTTGCGTTGGCAAATGAATTGAAACGCCGCCCTCGCCAAATTTCAAATCCGGGCCTTTTGTCACTGAACCGGAGACCTCTGCCGATTCATCTACTGTCACCGTACCCCCCAACGAGGCCACATCCCCTTTAATATACGCTTCTGATTGAACCTCAACCGTTCCGCCGATAACTGCCACATCTCCCTTCACTTCACCGTTAATGGTAGCGCGTCCTCCAAAAACAACCACGTCGCCATCAACTTCGCTACCCTCTTCCATCGTGAAATTGCCGCCAAATACAACCACATCACCATCAACAAAGTCACTCTCGTCCAGGGTGAGGTTAGCGCCAAACACAACGCGCCCAGCTTCAGACTTTGGCCCCTGGGCCAACGCTGGCGTGGTTGTAATCAGGAGTAGTAAAACCAGCCCTATGATCAACAGTCCCTTTTTCTTCATTGACATGCTTATCTCCTATTTAAGTGAGTGCTTCCCCGGCAGCACACCACATTATCGAGCCGAAACAGGTTGTTGCTCAAAGTGAAATCGACGCAATAGCTGCGCCCAGAATGTAACAATGCCAGTTGCCAACATCATATACCCCCAAAACGCTGGGTACCTGGCTGTTTGCATTAGAGCGCGACCCATTAATGTTACTATTTTTATAAAAGCGCTTATCCCCACTGCCAAAGCGCCAACAAACTCCAGCAGATTACCCAATACCCCTCCCTTGCTCAGCAGTTCCCATGCGGCCGCCCCTGACCCGATCAGCGTCCACACAAGCAAGCCAGTTGCCAGCATCAATATTATGCCGATTACCGACACGCCAATGACCGTCCGGCGTCGGTGGACACGACGCTCAAGTCGAGTCTCAAATTTGGCCACGAAATCTGAGGGGGGGGCAATCATTGGAGCCTGGATAAACAGTTGGTCAAGCTGAGTCAGGGTTTCGTGTTCGGCCCGACAAATTGAGCAATGGGCCAGATGATTTTCCAGTTCCGTCATTTCTGCTTTTGGTAATGCATCTTCCAAATACATTGCAATTTTAGCGGTATATTTATCCATAAAACTCACCTTTTGGGGTGTAAATTTACCTCAAGACACTATCTTCGCCAATGTAATACTACTCGATGCCGGCAGTGTTCCCTTTGATTGCTGGCTGGCGCTAGCCATTATTTTTCGGGCGCGAAACAGCCTGCTTTTTATGGCACTCACGGTGGTGTCAAGGGTTTGGGCAATTTCCTCGTACGACAGGTTGTGCCAATATTTCAACACCACCGCCACCCGATAATCAGGAGCCAAAGCATCGAGCAACGCACGAATTTCCTGCGTGGCTTCCTGCTCTAAAACAACTTCTTCCGGCCGTGATGCTGTGGGAGAAGGGAGCCAACGCCAGGGAGGTAAATCATCCCACGACACCCACTGGATACGTCGTCTGCGCAGGCGATCGATGCAGTAATGGGAGGCAATGGAAAACAGCCACGACGAGAACTTTCGCTCTGGGTCATACGAATCCAGTTTCAAGTAGGCTCGAATGAAAACCTCCTGAGCCGCGTCTTCGGCTTCGCCCGGATTGCCCAACATACGATAACACAAGTTAAAAATTGGACGCTGATACGCCTCTACAATCTTGGCAAAGGCTGCCTGATTGCCCTGCTGTGCCAGGGCAACCCAGTGAGTTTCGTGCACGTCTGTCAGATGCGTACTTGCGCGCCGCTCAGTATTGGTCGGTGTGTGTGACATTTCATCTCCCTGCAACACCCAATACGCATTATAGCGGAAAAAGTTGCAGATGTGGAGTAAATGCGTCACAATACACTTGTTAATTGACAGTCACTCCATAAGTAAAGTAACACCTTTTGCTTTTTCCTCCAAAAAATTTTCAAGGTGTACCCATATGTTGTGGAAAAGCGATAGAAGAAGCGTAAATATTGTTTTTTGATTTTATAATGTCTCACGATATCACATTAATTTTGCAACACGGCAGAAAGAGCAATGTCAAAAAAATCACTGCCAGATATACACCGTTTAGTAGCGAAGCTTACAGAAAATGGAAAAATAGTGGGTATGATCAGTGTAAGGCCGGGATGCAACCGCCAGGTACACGTGATCCGACTGACCCCACGCAACACAAAATAACGGAGGCAACTATGCCCAACACCATCACCCTGCTCTCATGGAACGTCAACGGCATCCGCGCGGTTTACCGCAAAGGGTTTTTGTCGTGGCTTTATGCCACTAATCCACACATTTTGTGCCTGCAAGAAACTCGCGCCGAGGTGCAGCAGCTCCCCGCCGAGTTGGCCCAACCACACGGGTACTTCGCCTTTTGGAACAGTTCGCGGCGTAAAAAAGGCTACAGTGGGACAGGACTGTTCACCAAAACGGAGCCGCTCAACGTGCAATTTGGGCTGGGTATTGATAAGTTCGATCAGGAAGGGCGCACTATCATTGCCCAATTTCCAACCTTCACTCTGGTGAACTGCTACTTTCCCAACGGCAGCCGCGATCACAGCCGCGTGCCGTTCAAGTTGGCGTTTTATGATGCTTTCTTGCAAAAATGCGAATCGCTGCGTACAAAAGGCAAACCAATGCTCTTTTGCGGAGACGTGAATACTGCCCACCGGGAAATTGACCTGGCAAACCCAAAGTCGAACCAGAACACCACCGGGTTTTTGCCGGAAGAACGAGCCTGGATCGACCACGTGCTGGCAGCCGGTTACGTTGACACATTTCGGCATTTTCACCCCGAGGAGCCAGGACAATACACATGGTGGTCGGTGCCAACCCGCGCCCGCGCGCGAAATGTCGGCTGGCGAATAGACTATTTTTTCGCCGCGCAGGAATTAATGTCTCGTATTGTTGATGCATTCATCCTGCCCGACGTGTTGGGAAGTGATCACTGCCCGGTGGGGGTAACCTTGCGTTAACAAGGGGTTATTTTTAAGATGAAACTTATTTTTGTTTACAACGCCGATAGTGGCGTGTTCAACGGGCTGGCGGACTGGGTGCACAAGATTTTTTCGCCGGAAACATATACCTGCAATCTGTGCGCGCTCACGTACTCCAACCTGGGGATGCGCCGAGAATGGCGGCGCTTCATTAAAAGGCTGAGCATTCCCGTCGAATTTATGCACCGCGATGAATTGCGAGATCGTTATGGCGTGACGGGTGTTTCGCTACCCGCCGTGCTGAAAAAAGCTGGTGGAGCTCTTGAAGTATGGCTTAATGCAGAAACCATCAACACCGCAGAAACCGTTGATGATCTGAAAGAACTGATTAATGCCCGCCTGCAGATGGTTTGACAAGCGCATTTTAAACACATCAAGCCGATGCTAACAGAAGCAGCACAAAAACCGCGTGATCTAGCCTCGCTTTTTTCCTAATGCAATTTCAAGCCAGAAATTCGTGCATCATATTTCCGTCAAGAACCGTGTGGTTGTAGTGACAGAGCAGTGCTCTGTCACTACATTATTTTGAAACAATGTATGTGT
>CAYPUV010000190.1:0-7733 GCA_964413895.1 uncultured Anaerolineaceae bacterium | reverse complement strand
TAACGCTGTTATGTTCACGTCCTTTTTCATCCTTTCCTGTCCCAATATTGCCGTAAAAGGGAAAATAGAGGGCATTATCGTTTTTTACTCCTGACATTAATGCGTTTTTTGTTCGTAGTTATTATAGTCATCATCATTAAAAATGAAAATGAAAGGTGATGCGTAATGTGTGATACGTGAAAACGTCACGTTTCACGCCTCGCGGAATAAGGCTATGTCTGAAAACACTACTGCGCTGGAAGTGTACAACCGGCTGCACGATTTTTTCGGGGCGATTGACTGGCGTCCGTCGTTGACGCCGATTGATGAGTTGGTGAGTACTATTCTTAGCCAAAGCACCACCGACTTGAACCGCGACCGGGCGTTTGAGCGTCTGAAGGCGCGTTTTGGAAGCTGGGAGGCGGTGCGCGGCGGCAACGTGGCCGAGATTGAGGCCGCCATCCGCGTGGCCGGGCTTTCCAACCAAAAAGCGCCGCGCATTAAAGCCGCCTTGCAATTCATTACAGATGAACGGGGCGAGTTGAACCTTGATTTTCTGCGCCAAATGTCCGTGGATGCCGCGCGAAATTGGCTGACGCAAATGCACGGGGTGGGCATAAAAACGGCCTCGATTATTTTGCTCTTTTCGCTGGGAATGCCTGCTTTTCCAGTGGATACCCACGTTCACCGCACCACCGGTCGGCTGGGGTTGATTCCACCGCAAACTAGCGCAAAAAAGGCGCACTATATTTTAGAAACCGTCCTGCCGCCGGAAACGTATTTAGAGGCGCATCTCAATCTAATTCGGCTTGGACGGGAAATTTGTCGGGCGCGTCGCCCTGATTGCGTCGCCTGCCCGCTGCAAGATGTGTGCGAATACGCGCGGCATAATGCGTAAGCGCGTCACGCCGTCAGCTATCAGCAGCAAAACTGACCGCTGAAAGCTGATGACTGACTGCTATTTTCAAGGGGAATGTCATTCCGAGCGCAGCGAAGGAATCTCCGGCTTGAGGTGTGGAGACTGCTTCGCTATCGCTCGCAGTGACAGAACACATCTATTTTCAAGGGAGGATAAATGGAAGAAACAACATTTTGCGCCCGCTGTGGAAAACCAATTGAACGCCTGGCCGGGTTTGCTCCTGACCAACCGGTGTACTGTTCATTCAGTTGCGAGACAAAAGCGCTGCTGGGGAAGCTGGGTTGGGGGGTGCGGTGGTTTGTTGTTTCGTTGGGGTGGGGATTAACTTTTTTGGCATTGCTTTTGCTTATCGGGCGCATATTCTGGGGAGCACCAATCTCCAATCCGGTTGCGTATGGCGGCCTGGTAGTGGTCATGATGCTGATGGTTGCGATATTATCTGTTTTGCTACGCCGCGTCAAACATTAAACTTTCAACTGTTGAAATCGAGGATCATATTCCATTAATAATGATAATCCTTCTGACAGGGCAACTTGCGGACGGTACTGAAGCAATTTTTGGGCCCGCGAAATATCTGCTACCAATCGAGACACCCCGCCGCTCTCAGAAGCCACATGCAATATATGAAGCTCACGCTGAACCAGTACCCCCACCGTTGCTACAAGGTGGTTAATAGAGGCTCCCTGCCCGAACCCCACATTGATAATTTGTCGATCAACCCCTTGCGCGGTTCCCGCTGCTACCAGACTATCAACAACATCATCAAGATAAACAAAATCTCTGATTTGCTCGCCGTCACCAAATATTGTAATAGAGCCGCCACCTACTGCTTGTTGCAGCACCAGTGGAATAACCGGAGGATGAGCCGGCGGTAATGGTTGGCCTGGGCCATATGCGTTGAAGATTCTTAAGATGACTGTTTCAATGCCCCAAAGCTGTCCAATTGTGGTAACGTAATGTTCGGCACTGAGTTTACTGACCCCGTAGGGGCTGGTTGGCTTTGGCGGCATAGTTTCCGTAACGCGCAACGAACCTTGCTCGCCATAAATTGCCCCGGAAGAAGCCAGCACCACTCGCTTTACCCCCGCATCGCGCATCGCTTCCATGAGCGCCACGGTACCGCCCACGTTTGTGGCGTTGTATTCCCTGGGATAAAGTATTGATTCTGGCACAGACACCCGCGCCGCCAGATGGTACACGCACTCAACCCGATTCAGGATCCCCCACAACTTTGGCTTGTCGGTAACGCTGCCACGAGTAAAGTGAATATCAGCGTGCAAACGGTCTGGATTGCCGGCACTCAGGTCGTCTAGAACCCGCACGTGATGCCCTTCCAAAAGTAATCGGTTTGCTAATGCAGCGCCGATGAATCCTGCGCCGCCAGTGATGAGTACATTCATAAGGTTCCATTCAAGGTTACAGGGTGTGACTATTCAGCCAAGAGGCAGATAGAGCCCAGATACCCAAAGGGCACAGGTGATGCGGATTTTACAGATTTCACAGATTTTTGCCAAAAATTCTCAAAATCCGTGCCAATTCATCCCATCTGTGTGCATCCGTGTTCTATTTTTCCTCTGGCCCGAACAGTTACGACAGGACTACAAAAATATCGTTCAGCGTACCCGCACAATACTGCAATTGCGCATTGTTAATTGTCTATCGCTTCGCCTTTGGTTACGCGGCTAAGCAGTAGCGCCGCCAGCAACAGCGCCACTGCTGCCGCCCCAAACATCGAGCGGTACCCTAACAGGTCTACCGTTTGCCCGATGGCAATTGGCCCCACAATCGCCGCCGACATTGAGGCGAAGTAGTACAATCCGGTGTATGCTCCCAACTGTTCTTGTGAAACACTATCAACAACCATCGGCAGGCTGTTGATGTTTACCAGCGCCCAACAAGCGCCAACAATTATCAGGGCTACAATCACCGTGGCAAGATTGCGAGAGAAGAAAATAAGCGTCACTGCCAGAAAAAATCCACTTAACCCGGCAATAATAGTACGTTTGCGCCCAAACTTTCCGGCAATATATCCGGCTGGAACAGCAAATAGAATAAACACTGCCCCGGCAAGGGTAAACAATTGAGACGCTCTCCCTGGCGTTACTTGCAACACGCTTGTGGCATAAGATGTGAAAAAGGTTTCCAACGAGTTGTACGCTATAAACCAGGCAAAAATCGCCAGCAATAAATACAGCACACTTTTATCATCATCACGCCAAACTTCTTTGAGATCGTCAAACAAGCCGGGTCGTTTTTCTGCCGGGGGGAGCTGCTCGTAATCTCGCGGTTCTTTAATAAAGAGAACCACAACGGCCGAGGAGAGCAATACAAGCACGCCACCCACAATGAATGGCAACGTAATATTGATATCGAACAGTGCGCCGCCGGCGAATAACCCTATCACCACACCGAGGCCCCCCATCAAATTAATAATGCCATTGGCCGGACTTCTAAAGCGTGAGGGGACAATATCAGGCATCAAGGCGATGGCAGGGGTGCGGTAAATTGCCGCTGCCAGCAAGGTTACTCCCAATGCAACAATAAGCAGCACAAACGGGCCCGTCAACTTGCTAAACTGGCCGCTCAATGTGGGAGAAATCAGTTCTACCGCAAAGGGAATGGCAAAGAATCCGGCTACTGTAAGAGGCGCACCTACCATAATGAACGGCATCCGTCGTCCAAACCGGGTGCGGGTGTGGTCGCTTTTAGCACCGACCCAGGGTTGGATAAAGACGGCTGCGATGTTATCTAACGACATAATAAAACCGGTTACCGTAGCAGAAAGTCCAAAGCCGCCAAAAGCAAACTCACCAAAATTTTCTCTCCCCGCTTGCAAAAAAATGGGAACATACGCATTGTACACGGCCCAAAGCAATGATATGCCCAAGAATCCAAAACCCAGCAGAAACACTTTCCCGTAATTTAACTTTTGCATCGTGTGTCCTTTGTAAGGAAGTTAAACATCTGTGGCGTAACGCAAGAGATGGGAGATGGGTATAATCTCTATTTGCCAATCTCCGGTTTCAAACCCACGAAGAATTGTATTTTGCAAGCACTTGGCAGGGGATATCATACGCCGTAGCCGGTTCTATCTAATTCCCAGGGGTAGATAATCCAATCTTTTGTCGTGGCCGTGTAAAAGTCAGGGGCAGCATCGGGGAAACGGGAACGGTGGGGTTTGTAATGCATTACAACTGTTGTCACGGTGCCGCCAACCTGTTCGACGCGTTCTTTCACCGAGGTTACTTCTTTCCCTTTATCCCACAAATCGTCTACCACTAATATATGTTCGCCGTGCAGCAAGCTGTCTGCCGGGAATTGCATAAAAACAGGCCAATCCATATCGTTTTCTTCATCAGAGTAAAAGTCTACAGAAGCCACCAGCACTTTTGTCACTCCCAGGCGTTCAGCAATGAGGCCGCCGGGAATAATGCCTCCGCGTGTAATAACTAAAACCGCGTCATAGGTTTGTTGCGCCAATTGTGGGATAATGCCAGAGATCAATTTTTCAACTTCCCGCCAGGTTAAATAGACTCTTTTCATTGCACACCTTTTTCACTATCCCACACGGAGAAAGTCTGCGCCGCTTCTGCCCAACTGAAAGAAATTATATAACAAATCACTGCATAAATCTATTTCTTGCCAGGCGCCCGTTTTTGGGACTTTGGTACTATTGTCGTCCCGAATAGCCAGTGTTACAGTGACGTTGTGTGCTGTTGTTTTCAGTCGTTAAAAAATACCATACTACCGGCATAAATGTCAACACTTTTATGAAAGCAGACCTTAGCGGGAATCCTCTTCCCAACAAAGAAATCGATCTTGATTTATTGGTTTTTATAGAGCGCTACGCAACCAGCCTCATAAAATGGGACTTACTGACTCACTTTGGACGTCATCCAGACGAACAGTTTTCTCTGCCGGAATTAGCGCGCCAGCTTGGACGGAATTACAAATCGGTGCGTGTTGAGGTTGGCGATCTGGCAATATTGGGGGTGTTTCACTACTTCACCGAAAACAACGAGCCATACTATCAACTGACAACCAATCCTCACGTGCGTTTACAAATATTCAAGTTTACTCAAACACAGCCTCTTTATTTCCCTCAAACGAAAACCCCTCATTTGCACACAACTTAAAAACAGCGCCGGTTTCTGAATAATACGGTAGGATTGCCCTTCAATTTTTAGACTGGCGTACTCATCGCGCGCCTGTGTTATGTCTAATTTATTGCGTTTTCTTTTTTCTGTGTAATATGTTAAAATAGCGCGTGGTTTATTGTTTGAACTTGATAAACTGCGCTTACATTTTGGAGCATGTTGCAAAGGGTCTTAACTTATGGAAATTACTTGGTACGGGCACGCCTGTTTTGAAATAACAACCAGCACAACCACCATTGTCACAGACCCTTATGATAAAAGTCTAGGGTTGTCGCTACCACAGCTTCAGGCCGACATTGTGACAGTGAGCCACAACAACCCTCGCCACAATGCGATTCACCTGATTGAGGGAAATACCAGGCAGTTGAACCGGCCCGGCGAATATGAAATCAATCAGGTGTTCATCATTGGTGATGCCCTTTATCCGCCCACTACAAAAACCAAACAAACTGCCGATGATCGTAACATTGTATTCATTTATGAATTTGACGGTCTTACTTTATGCCATATGGGAGACATACGGCATGTTCCCACCCAAAGTCAAGTAGAAAGTTTTGTCAATGTTGATATTTTGCTTGTTCCAGTGGGAGATGGCAAAAGCCTGAGTGCAGCGCAAGCGTCGGAGATAATCGGGCTAATTGAGCCGGCCATTGTCGTCCCGATGCATTATTATTTGCCAAATATTACCATTCCGCTAGACCCACTGGACAAATTCTTAAAAGAAATGGGGCTTCCGGCTACGGAACCACTGCCAAAATTGAAACTCAGCCAGGGCAACTTGCCCGCCGAAACACAAACTATTGTTTTAGCTCCCCAAAATGAGAGGTAGTTGCCGTGACCGAACCTCCAATTGCGTCTAAAGATAGTACAGAAGGTGCGTCGCCGGTTTCTGCCGGTTGGCGCATCGGGATAGGTGTAGTTGCCCTAATTTTGATTGTAGCACTGGGGTGGCAATATTATCAAGCTCAACAGTCACCCCCTGCCACACAACCCACACCGCAAACCGGCACAAGTGAGATCGAATCCAACAGCTCACTTCCCGCAGACATTGCCACAGAAAATGATCCGGCAGCATTGTTTGAAATGGGAAACACCTATTACAAAACCGGTCAATTAGATAATGCTGTTGCCGCCTACAAGAAGGCTATTGAAATCAATCCCAAATTCGATGCCGCGTATGCGAATTTGGGGGCGGTATATTATGCCCAACAAAACCTTAACCTGGCCGAAGACGCCTACCTGAAAGCCAGTAATCTGTCTCCCAACGACGCCGACTTAATCTACAACTTAGGGGCTATTTATTTGCAACAAGCATTGTCAACCGGCGTGCCAGATGAAACCCAGTTGAACAAAGCTTTAACCCAAATCAACAAGGCGATCAAACTTGATCCTACATTAGCGCAACCGTATTATGGATTAGGAGTAGCCAATCAACTTTTAGGCAACAACAGCGAAGCCATTCAAGCGTTTGAGAAATTCCTGGCGCTCGATGATGGTTCTGACCCGGTTGCTACCAGCAACGCCACAAAAATATTACAGAACTTGAAATCGGGTCAGTCAAAATAAGAGGATATTTATGCAAGAAATAGCTCCTGGCGTTTACGTGGAATTTGACTATGAAGGTGCAAACTGCGGTCTGGTGCTAACAGACGAGGGAGCCATTGTTGTTGACACCCCTATGATACCGGAAGATGGCAAAGCATGGGCAGCTCAAGTAGCCGAAATTACGGACACCGTGTTGTACGTGTTTAACACTGACCATCATCGCGCACATATTTTGGGGAATCAATATTTCAATGCGCCGATCTTGGCTCATGAAGACGCCTGGCGAGAGATGACGAATTACAAAGACACCTTCATAGAGCGCACTAAAAACCTCTTTAAAAAACAACCAGAAATCCAGCAACAATTCGGCGAAACCCGCATTGTTAAACCAGAACTAACGTTTACCGGACAACTTATTATGAAGAAGGGCGGGCGAGAGCTGCATTTTTTGCAACTGGGCGGGCACACACCCGCTACCAGTGGGTTATACATCCCCGATGTGAACATTTTATTTGTCGGCGACCTGGTTGTGGTTAACGAGCATCCGGCCTTGGGTCAATGCAACAGCAAAGAATGGTTGACGCAACTGGATAAATTACGCCAACGACACCTGAACGTCATTGTGCCTGGTCACGGTCCCCTGTGTGGCGTTGAAGCCATCGAGCCGGTACGTTGTTACATTCGCACTATGCGCGCGCGCGTGCGTAGCCAGTATAAGCAGGGACGCACCAAAGCCGAATCGGCGGTGGTCATCAGCCAGATGATTGATTTATTCCCCTATAAACCGGGTCGCAAATCAATGATAGAGAAGCGTATTCGAGCCGGGGTTAGCCGTATTTACGATGAGATGAAGGTTTTCTATGGTGCTGCACCACCGCCCAAAAGCAAGGGTGTAAAAACAACTTCCAAATCACGCAGAAAATAGAGCCGATTTTAGATGAAAGACGAGTGGTGACAGTAGGATGTGGTCATCATCTCTTGTTTTGCAGTCACCCCAAAGCAAAGGCAAAAAATTTGCCAATACAAGGGAGTGTGCTATAATTTTCTTTGCTTTTGAGGCGACGGGATGTGGCGCAGTCCGGTAGCGCGCTTCGTTCGGGACGAAGAGGCCCCCGGTTCAAATCCGGGCATCC
>CAYPUV010000189.1:0-7800 GCA_964413895.1 uncultured Anaerolineaceae bacterium | reverse complement strand
CCGGGGTGGCCAGCGGCGGCGACCGCCGTGGCCGTGGCGCACCGTCCATTGGCCGAAATGGCGGCTCGACACGCCTCTGAGATGTATCGGGCGTTGTATTATTGGCTGTTGAAGGGTTGGAGTGTTTTTTGGGGCACCAGTGAATTTGCCGAGCGCGCGCTCTCGGCGGTGCTGGGTGGGCTGCCGGTGGCGGTGGTCTATCGGCTGGGGAAGCGCTGGTTCGGCCGGCGCGTGGGGGCGGCAGCGGCGCTGCTGGCGGCAGTCAGTCCGTTTCAGGTGTATTACGCACAAGAAGCGCGGATGTACATGCTGCTGGCACTGCTTGGCGCAATGACCGTGTGGCTGGCGTGGGAATGCTGGCAGGGCAGGGGAGGGCGTTGGCTGGCGGGGTACGCACTGGTTGCCGCACTGGGATTGTACACCCATTACGCCTTTCCAGTGCTGCTGCTTGCGGTGAATCTCGCCGCACTCCTTTTTTTATGGCGAAAGAAAAAGCGCTTGCTGGCGTGGTTTGGTTTGCAAGTGGCACCGTGGCTGTTATTCGCGCCGTGGCTGCCGATAGCGATTCGACAGTTGACCACCTGGCCCCAATCGTTGCTGACACCTGCCAGCACGGGTGAAAAACTGCTCACCATCGGGCAATATCTGGCCCTGGGGGTGTCGGCAGCGGCAGTGGATGATGGCTGGTTGTGGGTGTTCGGCATCGCACTGGCGATGAGTTTCGGGTTTCGGGTTTCAGGTTTCAGGTTTCGGGTTTCGGGTTCACCATTCACTATTCTCTTCCTCTGGCTTCTTCTCCCTGTCGGATTGACCTTTTTCCTTTTCCGCCCTGCGTATCTGAAGTTTCTGCTGGTTGCCAGCCCGGCATTCTCGCTGTTGCTGGCGTTGGGATTCCGGTCTCAAGTTTCAAGTTTCAAGTTTCGGGTTTCCGGTTCAACGTTCCAAACCCCAAGTCGACACATTACGCAATACGTTTTACGTTTCACGCTATTCACGGCTTTGCTGTTGCTCACCATTCCATCTTTCCTTTCGCTCCGTGCCACCTATTTCGACCCTGCATTTCAGCGCGACAATTATCGGGGGATTGCGGCAACCATCAACGCAATTGGCGCGGCGAACGACACCGTGCTTGTGGTGGCGCCGGGACAAGCAGAAGTACTTGGCTATTATTATCAGCCCGATGCGGCACATGCGCGGGTGCTTCCATTGCCGCGCCAGCGACCGCTGGACACCGCTGCCACGATTGCCGCGCTAGAATCCATCGCCGGACAGAGCCGCCGCATTTTTGGCGTTTTTTGGGCAACCGAAGAAGCCGACCCCGATGGCGTGATTGAGCGCTGGCTGAACGAGCATACATTTAAAGCCAGTGATGTCTGGTTCGGCAATGTGCGTTTGGTACAATACGCCACCGCCGCACAAGCGCGGCAATCATTCCCCATCGATGCCCAATTCGGCGAGTCCATCCGGCTGACGGGGTATCAGTTGCCCACGGGACCGGTTGTGCCGGGGGATATTTTGCAATTGGGGCTGCAATGGCGAACGAGTCAATCGCTAACCACAACTTATACTGTTTTTGCGCAGGTACTGGATGGGGCAAACCATTTGGTGGGGCAGCGCGATGCGCCACCGCTTGTCCCCACCACTACATGGACAGTGGGGAGTACCGTGGATGACCGACACGGGCTGATGATTCAACCGGGTACGCCACCAGGCGAGTATCGGCTGATTGTGGGGTTGTACAATTCGGCAACCGGGCAGCGATTGAGTCTGCCGGATGGGCGTGATTTTCTGGCATTGGCACCTGTAGCGGTGCAGAAAAACCCATCGCCACTGCCAATTGAAGCGTTCACCATTCAACATCGGGTGGATGCGCCCCCGCTGGTGGGCTATGATTTGTATAAACTGGGGCACGCCTCTGATCCAGCGGCGCCGCTGCACCCCGGTGATGCAGTACACCTGAATTTTTATTGGCAAAAATTGAACACCCTCACCGAAGATGACACCGTGACCGTGCACTTGATTGACACGCGCAATAAAAAGTATCTTTTATGGCAAGGGCAGGCCGCAGTCGGGTATCCAATAAGTCTTTGGGGTGAAGATGAGATAGTGCGGGGGCAGGCGAATGCTTTTTTAACTGCTGTTCAACCGGGGGCATATCGGCTAGAGATTTCACTGGGCCCCATGATTCAAACGCTCAAACATGGCCTAATAATAGTACCGCAGTCCTAGATATAGTACCTTGTTCTCAGGGAACCACAAAATAAGTTATCCACAGATTCCATAATGTTTCCACGGAAAACAAAGGGTTTTCCACAATTATGGGAATTAATTCCTACGCATAGTGCATAGAAACACGAAAGACCCATTAGGGACACCAGATATCAGCTTCTCCCACGGGGGGTTGTCTCAATAATTTTTTATCCACTCAACAAAGGCAACAGATTCATCAACGCCCGTTTGCACTTCTTTGGTTTCAGAAAGGGGTGTCATATTGTGGCACGCTGAGGAATTGGGGTCGGCAGTGTGGGGCACAATATCAACCTGCCACGTGTTTGTGCGTTCGCCCTCTCCCAAGTAGATGTCGTAATTGCCAGGAGGATAATTTCCTTCCCCTGGACCGGAAGGATAAGAAACCACACAATACGTTCCTGAGCGCACGCGCACATAAACACCGTTTACATCATTGTTGGCTGCGTCTTGAATATGCCCTCTAATTTGTGTCATTGCCTTGTTGGGCTTCCAAAATACATTAAAGATGCTATACTGATACTGCGGCAGGGGAACCGGCGTGGCCGTGGGAGGTGACGACGGGGTAGGGGTAACGGGAGGGGGTGGCGCTTGCACCACCGGGATGCTGGCAGCGGTGTTTTTTGCCGTGGTGACACTGGCGGCAATCCATGCCAGTCCATTGACGGTAGACACCTGCCACCACGATGAATCTGCGTTACGACCCACAATTTCCAAACTAGCGCCCTGTGGCAAAGCCCCCACACGGTCGTAATTTGTGCCGGGACCGGCACGTAGATTCACGGTGCTGTCGCTGGCAGTCACCTGTGGACGGGTATCAACAGGTGTGGGAGAGGGCGTGGCAGTAGGTTCGACAGAGGGAGCAGCCTGCGCCGTTTGCGTGGCCTCCATTGCCTGTCGTTGTTCATCGGTCATCAGGACCGGAGTGTTGGTCGGGGTCGGTTCGGCAGGGGGGACGGGAATAATGGGATTTTCTGCAACGAGTGGTGCAGTCACCACCGGCGATGGCGTAAATGTGGGCACGGGGGTAGCCGTTGCAACCTGCACATCCGCCGGCGAGACATCCATAATTCGCTGGAACAATTGCGAGAAAATAAGATAGTTAACCAGCAACAGAACGATTACCAGGCTCCATTGTCGTTTTGTCATAAGTACTGCACCCCTCCACAAAATTTTCCAAAATGATAGGAAAATTATACCATTAGCTGTAAACAATTAGCAAGGAACAAGGACCAAAAAACCAGAACCCGTGAATAACGTTACCGTAATTGTTACCGTATTGAATGAAGGCGAATCCATCAAAAAGCTGATGGACTCGCTGGCAGCACAGACGCGCCCGCCAGATGAAGTTGTTATTGTGGATGGCGGCTCTACAGACAACACCGTTGCAGTGATTGAACGGTTTCAGAACTGCCTGCCACTGCGAGTAATTATCTCGCCGGGCGCGAATATTAGCCAGGGGCGCAATATTGCCATTGCCGCAGCCAGTAGCCCCATCATCGCCAGTACCGACGCTGGCGTGCGCCTGTCGCCGGAATGGCTAGAATCGCTGACGGCTCCCTTTGAACAAGAAAACCCGCCCCAGGTAGTCGCCGGTTTTTTCCAGCCGGATGTAGACAATCCCTTTGAATTTGCAATGGGTGCAACCGTGCTGCCGGAACAGCAAGACATTAACCCGGCGCATTTTTTGCCCAGCAGCCGATCGGTGGCATTCACCAAATTGGCGTGGGAGGCGGTGGGCGGCTACCCGGAATGGCTTGATTTTTGTGAAGATTTGATTTTCGATTTGAATTTAAAAAACCACGCCGGGCCATTTTCTTTTGCGCCCCAAGCCATCGCCTATTTTAAACCCCGGACCACCTTGCGCTCTTTTTTCAAACAATACTACCAATACGCGCGCGGAGACGGTAAAGCAGACCTTTGGCGCAGGCGACACGCTATTCGTTACGGTACATATTTGGTGGGCATACCGCTGCTGGGGTGGTTGTTGCTATCGGGCAGGTATTGGTTGGGCGCTATCGGCGTGGTGGGGGGCGTTGTGGGTATGTTTTACATTTCTTATCGCCGCCTGTTTCGGGTATGGCAGCACCTGTCGCCACCGGAGAAGCTCAAAGCGACCTTGTTGGTTCCAATCATCCGCATTACAGGAGATGTAGCCAAAATGCTAGGGTACCCGGTGGGGTGGATTTGGCGCCTCCAACATCTCGGCTCAGACCCCAGGCTGCGCTGGCGACAAAAATAGCCGTGGATAGACCACCAGGGCTGTTGCACCTGTGCCCTTTGGGTGCACTCCCCCCTTCCCCTGAGGGGAAGGGGGAAATAGGGGGGATGGGGGAAAAGCAACGATTTTTTGAAACCTTAAAATTGACTTTGCAACAGCCGTGCCCATCCTGCCCCTGCACTAGACAAACCGGTATGGGCGAATTATACTATCAGTGTGGACATCATTTTCATCAGCACAGGGAAAATTTACGGCACAATTCCCCCTGGCAGCGGTGGTTTGATTTCCTCTCATCGTGTCCCCGCCGCAACCGCCCCCCTGTTCCAGTAGATTTTCCCGTAAATAAATATTCCCCACAGCAAGCTGCGGGGAATTAAACCCTCAATTCATTAAAGTTGTTGAATCCCGTTTCTGCAAATGGATACACAGGAATGGGTATATGCTATTTAACAATACATATCGGTCAAAATGAAGTGAGATTAATTATGCTTAACGCCAAACAACTTGCAGACCTGCTAACGAGCGTCCGTGCGTTGCTGGCGCTGTTGATAGTATGGTTGGGCATCAATAGTGGACAGAACTCACTGGAGGTCGTCGCCCTGATAATGATTCTCGCCTGGACAACCGATGCTCTGGATGGCCCTCTGGCCCGAAGAACGCCACACGTTAATCAAACCTGGATTGGCAACCACGACTTGCAAATTGACCTGCTGGTAGCATTGTGTTTATGGCTTTATCTGATGATAGCTGGCTACGTTGCGGCTTTTCTGTCCATCGCTTATGTGGCAGCGTGCGGTGCTATTTTGTGGTACACCAACTCCACGCACGTCGCCTGGGGCGTACAAGCCCTACCCTACGGAACCCTTATTTGGACGGCCCTGCAAAGTGCACAACCTTATGGCTTTGCCCTGATAATTTGGATATTTGGAATTGTGGCAGCTACGTGGCCCCGTTTCCCTCGCCAAACTTTACCAGAATTCTTAAGGGGGATGCGGGAACTGTTCCAGTGACTCCAGCTCTTAAAAACCATACCTCGCCACCCAAAAAGTAGCCCGCCGAAATTGGCAGGTACTTACATGTGAAATTTTAGCAGCCGCAGCGCGTTCAACACTACTACGATAGTGCTGCCTTCGTGCAATGCCACTGTCCCACTGAGCGGGACCAGGCCTAATACCGAAGTGACGATGAGCAAGCCAATTACACCCAGCGATACTGCCAAATTCTGCCGAATGATGGCCCGGCTGGCCCGACTCAGCCCCACAGCAAAGGGAAGCTTGCCCAGGTCATCGGCCATTAATGCCACGTCTGCCGTTTCTAGCGCCACGGCTGTGCCTGCGCCGCCCATTGCAATGCCGACCGTCGCCGTTGCCAGCGCAGGAGCATCGTTCACCCCGTCGCCGGTCATCGCCACAGATCCATATTGAGCTTGGAGTTGATGGATTGCTTTCAATTTGTCTTCCGGCAGCAATTCAGCCTGCACATCGGTTACACCAACGGCGCGCCCAATACGCTGTGCCACATCGCTGTTGTCCCCGGTGAGCATAATCAGTTTCTCGATGCCCAACTGCCGCAGGCGAGTTAGCGTTTCTTTAATGCCCGAACGGGGTGCATCGGCCAGAGCCAGAACCCCCAAAAATTGGCCGTTTTGGCTAACAACCATTGTCGTTCTGCCCTCGGCTTCAAGTTGATCAACGGCCTGCGTGATAGTTGGGTCAAGTGGATGTCCGTCGGTTTCTTGAAAAAGTTTGAGCGACCCTATCAAGACCGGCACGCCATCGACGGCGCTGCGCACACCACGTCCAGCCACGTTCTCTAGACCATCCACCGTGGGCAGAGGCATCCCTTTAGACTGGGCAGCACGCACAACAGCCTGCGCCAAAGGATGGTTAGATTGCTGTTCAACTGCTGCCGCTACCCGTAACAGGCCTTCTGCATCGGTTCCATTCACGGGAATGGCGTCAGTCAGAGCAAATCGTCCTTCGGTGAGCGTGCCTGTTTTATCGAATGCCATCACCTTGAGCAAGCCCAGATTTTCCAAATGCACGCCACCTTTAATGAGTACCCCGTTGCGAGCCGCCTGCGCAATGCCCGCCAATACCGTGGCCGGCGTGCCCAGTGCCAGCGCACACGGTGAAGAGGCTACCAACAACAGCATTGCCCGGAAAAAACTCTGACGAAATGGCATCCACCCCAAAAACGGGGGCACGACTGCAATCAATACCACCGCTACAAGTACAGCAGGCACAAACCACGCTGTAAACCGTTGCGTAAACTGCTGGGTAGGGCTTTGCTGGCTTTGTGCTTCGGCCACCATTTGCATGACCCGGTTCAGCGTATTATCTTTGGCCAATTTGGTGACCTCAATCTCCAATACTGCGTTCTGATTAATGCTCCCGGCGAATACGTCGTCGTCCTCACGTTTTTCTACCGGCACACTCTCACCGGTGATGGGACTCTGGTCAACGGCACTCTGTCCCCGAATAACCCGACCGTCCACCGGCACGCGATCGCCGGGGCGAGTGATGACCACATCGCCTACTTGCAAGGTCTCCACCGCTTCCTCCACAATGTCGTCGTTGCGCTTAACATGCGCCGTTTTGGGCATTAGTTCACCCAGCGCATTCACCGCGTTCCGCGCCCGGTCCAGGGCATAATGCTCGCCAGCGTGCCCCAAACTAAACAAAAAAAGTAAAAAAGCACCGTCGGCCCACTCGCCCAAAATCGCTGCGCCCCCGGCCGCAGCGAGCATCAATACGTCTGTATCGAATTTACCTTTCAGAAGACCTGGCACAGCTTCGGTGGCAATATCGTACCCGCCGGCGATATACGCCAAAATATAAAAAATAAGGGCAATATTAGGCGGTAGTTGCAAAAATGGTTCTCCTAGCCACCCGATGAACAAGAATACTCCGGTCAACCCTACCAAAATCAGGGGCCAGCGTTCCTGCATCCAATTGGGCAAAAAAGAGGGTATGCCGTTATGACCTTCCTCTTGCCGAGGAGGATGGGCTTGTTGAGCCTCCTGCTCTGCGACCGGTGCAGGGAGTTTTATCCCTATTCCTCGCACAGCGCGCTCGATGGCCGGGCGTTGCAAAACGGTGCTGTCGTAAGCCACAAAAGCTATTCCCGCCGCATAATTAACCTGCGCGTGGAGCATTCCAGGCAGATTGGTCAAAATATCGGTCAGCGTTTTGGCCGTGTCGGCGGCGTTTAAATGGGGAACAGAGACCTGCTCATGCCGATAGCGCGTGGTCACACCGATTCCAGCCTCTTGAGCCAGGCGTTCCACGCGGTTCACCGTTGTAACATGGTGGTCATAGTGCAGGCAACCA
>CAYPUV010000188.1:0-7832 GCA_964413895.1 uncultured Anaerolineaceae bacterium | reverse complement strand
ACTATTTACTCAATGTGCTATCTCACTTGTCATAATAGATGCAATCGCCCTAATGCAGGGCACGGCTGTTGCACCTGTGCCCTTTGGGTAAAGTCAATTTTAAGGTTTCAAAAAATTGTTGTTTTTCCCCATCCCCTGAGGGGAAGGGGGGAGTGAGTGAGTGAGAGCGAGGGGGACCAAATTTTGGCGGGGAGGAAGTTTATATTTTTTTACGCTAACTTTATGCAGAAATTCACAAGATTGCCGATAAGTTAATAGAACGAAGTGTTGTCGCCGCACAATCTCATCAATCAGGTTTCGTATTTGAAACCCAAAATTACAAACACTATTTCTAAGGGAGAATAGCCAGATGTTCACTGAATTCTTAAAAATGGCAGTGGAAGCCAGCATCGCAATGATCATCATCAACGCCTACGCCTACTATGTATCACGGCGGGGACTGGCGCTAAAAATACTCTTGCTAACATCGCCAGTAATTGCTGCATCATTCTTATTGGGCATTATGTTTATTGAATTTGGATTCACATGGATTACTGCCGTAATTTTCTTTGTAGTGAGCCTGGCGGTAGGATTAACATTCATTTGGGCCGTGTTCAAATGGCTGATCAGTCCCCTGCAGAATATTGCCGATGTTGCCAACCGCGTTGCATTGGGAAACCTGAACATTGAGCACCAACTGATACTCAAAAGTTCTGACGAGATGGGGGATATGGTTCAAGCTGTAAAAAATGTCATCTCTTTTTTGCAAAATGTGGACAACGCCGCCAAAGAAATCGCACAAGGTAACCTGAATCTGAACATTGAACCACGCTCTGAAAACGATACCCTGGGACACAACCTAAAACAGATGATCGCCCAACTGCGCGCCCTGATTGGGGAGGTGCAGGCAGAAGCGGACCGGGTTGCAGAAGCCAGCATCCATCTTTCTGATGTTGCAAACCAAACAGAGCACGCTACATTAGAAGTTTCAACCATTATTCAAGATGTGACACAGGGAATTCAAGAGCAATCTTCTTCATTGAACCTGACGGCCGCTTCCGTGGAACAAATGGCAACGGCTGTGAATAGTATTGCCAGCGGCGCTCATCAGCAGCTTTCAGCGGTGACTCAGTCGGCAGATTTAACCACCCAGATTACAACTGCCATCGCCCAGATTACCAAAAACACGCAAGAAGGCGTGCAGAGCGCAGCCGAGGCGGCAAGAATAGCCCACAACGGGGCCACAACTGTGGAAGAAACCGTGCAAGGTATGGAGCGAATTAAAATGACGGTAGGCGTGTCTGCGCAAAAAGTACAAGAGATGGGTCAACAAAGCGCTCAAATTGGAGACATCATTGAAACCATCGACGACATTGCCGCCCAAACAAACCTGCTGGCATTGAACGCCGCCATTGAAGCCGCGCGGGCAGGAGAACACGGCAAAGGGTTCGCCGTGGTAGCCGATGAGGTTAGAAAACTGGCTGAAAAATCCACGCTGGCCACCAAAGAAATAGCCAACTTGATTGAGGGGATTCAACACATTGTTGCCGATGCCGTGGCGGCGATGGATGAGGGGACAATAGAGATTGAGACTGGGGTCACTCGCGCCAACGAATCTCACCGGGCGTTGGCAGACATTCTGGCTGCCGCAGAATCGGTGAAGCAAAAAGTTGAAGATATTGCTTCCGCAGCCCAGCAAATTGGCGCTTCATCTGACGATTTGAGCCAGGCAATGGGGGTAATGCGCGGAGTGGTTGATGAAAATACCGCCGCAACCGAAGAAATAACCAGTCAAACAAACGACGTACTGGAAACAATTGTTGGCATCGCCACGGTGAGCGAGAATAATAATCAAGCTGTGCAAAACGTGAACGCCGCAACCGAAGAAACACTTTCACAGGTGGAACAGGTGAACGCATCGGCGCGGGAACTAAAGGAGATGGCGCACGCGCTGCAATCTTTGGTGACCCGTTTTAAGCTTGAGGATCAGACGTCGGCAACAGTTTCCCACCCCAGCGCACAATCAACAACTGTACCCGATACCGATGATGGGCATCACCCGGTTGCCATCACCGACGTTGTAGAAGCATAGCACCCGGCGTTGCCCTACGTTGAGACTGCCAGTGCGCTACCTCGTTTAACGGCAATTATTTCGGCAATAATAGAGAGGGCAATTTCTTGCGGCCCTTTTGCCCGCAAGTTTAACCCAACCGGGGCGTGAATGCGAGCCAATTGCGCGTCAGACACGCCCATTTCTTTTAGGGCCTTCACCCGTCTGGCGTGTGTTTTGGGAGACCCCAATGCGCCAATGTAGCGAACTGGACTATTGAGGGCCACTTGCAGGGCAGGATTATCCAATTTTTCATCGTGGCTCAAACATACCACGTAGCTGGCTTCGTCCAAATTCAGCGTTTTTAGCGCCTCGGCGGGCCAGCGCACAATCAATTCATCTACCTGAGGAAACCGCTCCGGCGAGGCGAAGGCTTCTCGTGCATCCACCACAATTGTGCGAAACCCCAGTTCTTTGGCAAATGTTGCCAGCGACATCGCAATATGTACCGCACCAATCATAATTAAGCGCGGTAGAGGTGGAAAAACTTCCACAAACACATCCACCGCCTCTGTCTCTACATTGAACGTGTGTCGTTCGGTCTGCTGGGCCCGCATTGCTCCCAACGCTACACCGCGCACCTGAGCATTCAGGGCTGTATTACCCAACGTCCCCACCATGCGCCCATCAGGCCAAATCAACAGCTTGCGTCCCGTCCATGGCCCTGCTAAAACTGTTGCCAATGATACCATCTGCTGGCTGTGCAGCGCCTGTTTGAGTTCGCTGTAAATTTCTCCCACCATTGACTCCTGTTCACCAAGTTAGGGGTTCAATAAACACTTCAATATTGCCGCCGCACGCCAGGCCAACAACCTCAAATGCTAACTCATCGGCAATACCATAGGGGATAAGCCTGGCCTGACCAGATCCTATAATCGTCTGCGCTTCTTGAAACACATTCCCTTCAACACATCCTCCGCTCACCGAACCCACCATATCTCCCGCCGACGATACTGCCATTTTTGCACCCAGTGGGCGTGGCGCAGAACCATAAATTTTTACCACTGTGGCAATTGCCACCTGTTTCCCTTCGCTCTGCCATTGATCAATGTAAGGTAATATTTCACGCATCATTTTGTACTCCCACTTGAGCAGGTAATATTTATTCAATAATTTCTTCGACCCATGAATTGTACGCCAGCACCACTGTGTTGGCAAAGAAAAAGACGGTTCAGTTTTGTGGAACGCGGACGATGAAACGTTCCAAAATTGCCTTCAACTTGACGTAAAACTTTGGATATGCTATTATACTTATGTCATCTTATATTGATTGAAGTCTCACTGTGAGGAGGCGTTATGAGAAAACGTAGTGCACCATTCTTGTTTGCGCTAATGCTGTTCGCCCTGGTGCTGACTGGTTGTGCCAGAGAACGCCCGGAAGCCGCCCAAACCCAAACCGCTGTAGCAACCTCATCACCACCCGCCTCATTGGCGGGGAAACCAACCGTGCTGGCCGTTCAACCCACAACAACTGCTGTACTTGCTCCAACAACCAACTTACCAACGCCAATGTCAACGGTTGTCATTAAACCCACCGCCACGCCAGTAGCCACAGCTGGCGCCGCCAGCGCCCCGGAAACACTTACGCCAACTGCTACGCCGGTGACATCATTGCCCGGCACTTCCATTGGAGCGCCTACCTCGCAAGAACGGATCCATATTGTACAACCCGGTGAAAATCTATTTAGAATTGCCCTGGGGTACGGGCTAGACGTTGACACCGTGGCCGCATACAACAACATCACCAATCCCACATTGATTTACGTGGGCCAGAAAATCAAAATCCCGTTGCAGGGCTCCAGTTTGAGCGGGAGTACTTATACCGTCCAACCGGGCGACACCCTTTACTCAATTGCGTTGCGCTTTAACACCACTACCGCAGCGCTGCTATCGGCAAACAATTTAACAAATGCCAACCTGATTTATGTGGGGCAAGTGCTCAAAGTACCCTAACGCAACACAATTGACAAAAGAAACGCTATCAGTATCCTACTGCTGATGGCGTTTTTTTTTTGGCCTGTAATTTTGTAGGTAAGGGGAAACGGTTGATGAATCCAGAGATTTCTATCAGTGAAGAAACAATCTACCAAGGGACGATGGTTGATTTCAGCCTGCGCAAAGCCCGTTTGCGCAACGGGACAATCGTACGCAGGGAAATCATAAGTACAAAAGGCTCCGTAGTGATTATCGCATTCACTCCCCAGAACGAGGTACAACTGGTGCGGCAGTTTAGAGCCGCCGCGCAAAAATGGATTATCGAGCTGCCGGCCGGTACACTCAACCCCGGCGAAGACCCTGCGGCAGCCGCTCCGCGTGAATTGCAAGAAGAAACAGGATATGTGGCCGAAACCTGGCAGTATTTAGGTGGATTCTACAGTGCCCCTGGCATTCTCACCGAATATATGCACCTGTATTTGGCCACCAATCTCACGCCAGGCCCCACCAATTTTGATTTTGATGAGCACATCGAGAACCTTTCCCTACCCTGGGAAAAAGTGCGGGCTATGATTGACCAAGGCGAAATTGAAGACGCGAAAACAATCGCCGGTCTCACCAAAGCCGCGCTACACTTGCACCTGTCTCTCACCTGAATCCAGTTTACAATTAAGGAAGCAATCTATGTGGACACAGATAATTAATCAGCTTATTGAAAATCAACGCTTTGTCATCAGCAGCCACCTGAACCCCGATTGCGACGCACTCGGCTCGGAACTGGGGCTGGCCCATCATTTAATTAATATAGGGAAAGATGTCAGCATCCTCAATTCCGATGCCACACCATCCACATACTATTTTCTAGACCCTTACAACCTGATCCACTGTTTTTCTGAAAAAAAACACGCCCATCTTGTTGCACAGGCCGATGTAATTATTGTGGTGGATGCCTCTGGCGGCTGGCAGCGGCTTGGCCGCGTAGGTGATACGTTATCAACTGTGAATGCGGTGAGTATTTGCATTGACCATCATCCCAATGGCGAGCCGTTCACCGATTTGAGTCACGTAGACCCGTCGGCGGCAGCAACAGGTGAGCTTATTTTCAAGTTGATCAAAGCAATGGATGGCGAAATTACCCAATCCATTGCGGAAGCGCTGTACACAGCCATTGTCACCGACACGGGGAACTTTCGGTTCTCTAGCACCAGCTCCCGTACTCACACCATTGCCGCTCAACTATTAGCCGCTGGTGCAAACCCCACTCGAATTTACAATCTACTATACGAACAACACCCCTTGTCTAAAGTACATCTGAAGGGGCACGTTTTAAGTAATATTCAACTCACAGGCAATGGAAAAATTGCCTACGTTGGTTTAAGTCTGGAAACATTGAAAAAATATAATGTGGCGTCCTCTGATTTGGACGGGTTTAGCAGTTTGGCGCAACAAATCAAAGGGGTAACCGTGGCAATTTTTTTGGTAGAATTGCCGCGCAACCGCGTAAAAATTAGCCTGCGCAGCGATGGGACAGTACCCGTCAATGAGGTTGCGGCTCGCTTTGGGGGTGGTGGACACATCCCCGCAGCAGGAGCCATTACGCAGGGAACGGTGGGAGCAGTGATGGCACAGGTTATCGCAGAAGTAGCGTTGGAGCTTAAAGCTTCCACGGGCAACGGCGTTACACCCGCTTCGACGGGTCTAGCAAGTACTGGGCCGTTACATGGTCGGTAATGAGCACATTGATTATTTTGCCAATCAAGGCCGCGCGGATAGGCTCAAGTCGGCTCTGGTCGGCGCCTACCACAGCAATGACCCGCTTGTTTTCTACTACCATCTTTTTCAAGCCGGCTAATCCCAATCCAATGGGGTATATTTTGTCGTCGCGCACTTCCTGTCCTGTCGCATCGAACCACCAGGAACAGATTTCTCCCACGGCCCCACGTTCTATCAGCGACTGCACTTCGTTTGAGTCCAGCCAATTGCGTTTCACCACCGTGGAATATTTAGCGTCAGCGGGGGCAATGGTGGTGATGGCAATGGTGGCCTGGCTAATGAGCGCCAGCGTGTTTTTCACCAGGGTAAGTTCGCGAACGGTCTCTTGCTGGCGCAAATTGCGCACAATGGCCGGCGCTACCAACCAATTCGCATCGCCGCCATAGGCCGATGCCACCTCTTGCACTAGCAGGTTCGCTTCAAACGTGTCGGGTTTGGCGCTAATATTCCCCAAAAAAGGCAACACATCTAATCCGGGTAGCGTTTTTGTGGGGTGGAGATGGTCTACCACAGCCCGCATTACCCGCCCCCAGTTAATGCACAATTTATCCTGATTGGTGAGTTGATTATCCAGGTATTGCGCCGCCACATATGCCAATTGCTCAACAATTGCTTCCTGGGTGTTCGAGCCTAATGTTCCACGCAGTATTTCTTCTCGACCGGGAATTAGAAGCACATCTTGCAGGCCATAGGCCGCCTTCAGCGAGTCTTCGATGGAATGAAGATATGCGTGGCTCAAACTGGGTACAACCAGTACCCGAACAATTCCCCGGTCACGAGCTGTTTGCAACAACCGGTTAACCTTTGCCCGCGACAGGCGCAGGTTTGTGGCCACTTCGCTTTGAGTCATTCCTTGCTCAAAGTGCATTTTGGCTATTTCAAATAGAAGATTTTCGTCGCGCACAACTGGTCTCCTCCCTGCAATAGCAATGGAAAAATAGAGCAACCGAATTTGTAATTCGGTTAAGAATACGTATATTAATTAAATGGTGCTGAGTATACTATCGCGCCGTACAATTGTCAATGAATGAGCAGGCAACAGACATCTGTAAATAAGCGCAATTGCCTAAACTTTTGTAATGACCCTTGACAATATTTCACCCCAGGCTATAATAAAAGTATAAACTGATTTCCCGCTGTAGTGATGCAATGCTGTGTTTTAATCACTACAATATAATGAGGCGAGGCCCATAACAGGTCTCGCCTCGACGATTCTGAATGCGGTGGCGCGTATTACTCTGCTGCCACAATTTTTGGCTCGTGTGTTGCGCGCACAGACAGCGGCACAGGTTTTTTCAACCAGATGAACGCCAGCGCCAGCGCAACAGTCATAATAATTGCCCCGCTAATAAATGGCAGAGCCATATTCACGTCAAAAACAAATCCTGCCCAGGTAGGGCCTACAACACGCCCCAAACTCATAAATGAGTTGTGCATCCCCAGCGCCGCTCCCTGTTCTGTACGTTCACTTTGCTGTGAAATGAGCGATGCCAGCACCGGGCGCAACAGGGTGTTCCCCACAACAAAGAAGGCTGTGGTAATTATTACCGAGGGTAGATCCGTAGCGGTAAGCATTAGCAAAAAACCAATCACGCTAACAAACAAAGCTCCGCGCATCACCCAGTTTTCGCCCCATCGTTTGGAAAACACGCCGGTAAAAACGCCTTGTACAATCGCGCCGGTCAGCCCAATAACCATCAAAATGGTCCCTACCTGCACGGGAGAAAAACCAAATTTATCTAAAGCGTACAAACCAAAAATACTCTCAAAATTGGTCAGTCCGAAGCTCACCAAAAATGACATAGACATCAAAAAACCCAGCGGGCCGAACAGTGCGTGCCACATCGCCTTAAAATCTGGGCCGCGCAGCGTCTTTCCTGCGGTAATACGGTGTTCTGTTGCCAGTGATTCGGGGAGCATTAGTGCCACAAATACCAACACCACCAGAGATAATGCGGCTGCCAAATAAAACGGATACGACAAGTTTTTCTCTGCCAGCGAGCCGCCCAAATAGGGACCCAGCACCATCCCCAGT
>CAYPUV010000187.1:0-7867 GCA_964413895.1 uncultured Anaerolineaceae bacterium | reverse complement strand
AGATTTTGAATTAAAAAACTCTTGCGTAAGTATTACAGACGAGAAATCTCACAAAAAGATACGGCTCAGGATGAAATCCTGTTGCCACGCTGTCTCGCGTTGTGTTTCCCTTCCCCAAATTTGGGGGCCATTTTGCAACAATTCTGCCTATTTTTGTATTCTGATTGTACCGTTCCCTAAAACACACTATAATGATAAGGGGTAGTCGCTGGCATTGTCCAGGTGTATGCCAACTATTTTCAACCAGGTTAATCACATATAAACACACGAGGGGAGAAAACCAATGATTTTGTCAATCCGAGACACAACCACATTGGTAAATGGAGTAAAAATGCCCTGGTTTGGGTTGGGAACCTTCAAAACGCCAGATGGTGACGCCGTAGAGAATGCCGTACACTGGGCGCTTGCAGCAGGTTACCGCAGCATCGACACGGCAAGTTTGTATGGCAACGAAACAGGGGTGGGACGTGCGATTAAAACCAGCAACGTTCCACGCAACGAGATTTTTGTCACCACCAAGGTGTGGAATTCCGATCAGGGCTTCAAACGCACCTTCGCCGCGTTTGAAGCCAGTTTGCAACGGTTGGGAATGGATTATGTCGATCTGTATTTGATCCACTGGCCGGTACGAGGGAAGTACCAAGAGACATGGCGTGCCCTGGAGGAAATCTACCAATCGGGACAAGTGCGGGCCATTGGGGTGAGCAATTTTATGATCCACCACCTGGAGGATTTGCTGAATAGCGCTAACATCACGCCGATGGTGAACCAGGTGGAATTTCATCCATATCTGCAACAGCCAGATTTACAGCGTTTCTGCCGCCAACACAATATTCAACTTGAAGCCTGGAGTCCAATTATGCGCGGCAGAGTCATGGACGTCCCTGAATTGGTGGAATTAGGGGGGAAGTATGGCAAATCGCCGGTACAGATAACGCTGCGGTGGATGCTGCAACGCGAAATTGTGACCATCCCAAAATCGGTGCGGCAAGAACGGATTATTAACAACGCGCTGGTATTTGATTTTTCCCTGACAGAAGCTGAGCTGGCAATGATTGATGACCTGGACCGTGGCGCGCGCATCGGCCCCGACCCAAATAATTTTGATTTTTGATGGTGATTGAAGATGGGGAACTGTCCTTTCCCCTTCTCTTCACTCCCTCCGCCAACCTTGCCGGGGAGTACGATAAAGCCGATAGGCCCGGTCAATATCATTGTAATCAATCAATCCTACAAAATAAGTCCCGTCGTACACCGCTGCAACAGAGCTATTTGCTTCAAACAACGTTTCTTGCGCATCGGTCAGAGAACTGTCAATCGTTACAGTCGGGAAATCACGCTGCATCACCTCAGCAACGGTCATCTGTTTGCCATTATTTGACAGGGCGCGGTGAATGTCGTGTCGCCTGACTATCCCAATCAACACGTCGCCAAGCATAACCGGGTAATTGAGTTGTGAGCTGTGCAACGCCATCGCAGCGACTTCCATTATTGTAAAATTTGGAGACAAGATTGTATCCATCTGCAACAGCGCTTCACCCACACTGATGCGATCCAGTACTTCGCGTGCCGCCGCCGCTCGCCCTTCTGCGCCCCCCGCGCTAAAAATAAAGAGCGCAATTAAGGCAGTGACCCAACTACCGCTCCAAATGCCATACCCCCCCAACACAAACGCAAATCCCTGGCCGACCCAAACGGCTATCCGTGTTGCTTGCAGCGAACCAATCCACATCGCCAGCAAGGCTCGAAAGATGCGTCCACCATCCATTGGGAACGCAGGAATAAGGTTAAAAACAAGCAAAGAAACATTCACCAAAAACAAGAACTTGATGACGTTTTCCAGGGTTGCCTGAGCGGGGTTCACCAGCAACACATGTAACAGGCTGCCGTCGACCATCCACAAAACAAAAGGAAATAGCGCTGTTGCCAGCACAAAGTTCACCGCCGGACCCGCCACAGCCACCAGAAATTCTTGCAAGGGAGCATCCGGCATTCGTTCCAGTCGTGCCAGCCCGCCGATGGGCAACAGTGTAATATCACGCACCCGAATGCCAAACGCTATCGCCACCAGGCTATGTCCTAGTTCGTGCAACAGCACAATGCCGAAAACCAACCCTGTCAACACTGCACCATACACTAATCCTGCGATCCCTCGGTTGCCACCGTAGCTCAGCGCACCCCACAGGATGATAAAGAAAAACGTCCAGTGGAGTTTGATCTTGATGCCTTTGATGGTTCCCAGTTGCAGAGACCAGTCCATTGGAATATCCTTTTGTTCAGATGGGGATAGTATAGCGGATGCGGGGAGAAGATACAATAGTAATAGGTGACAACTTTTGTCGCCTTATGTATCAATGCAACGCCGATTGCCGCACTCGTCGCTGTGAGCGGGTACGGCGTCCAACTGCAAAATATTCCCGCGATTGCCACAATCCCAACCCGGCAGTGATGCTGAAACCTAGCGCGTACATTGCCAAAAACGGAACCAGCCCCGGCGCGTGGGTTGTGGCGATGGCAGTTTCCAGCCAACAATAGATTGCTATCAGCAATTCACCCCAGGTTGTCCAGTCAACCGGTAGCACATAATCATCAGCGCGGCGCACATTCCCGACACGGCGGCCTTCCACCCGGAATTTGGGTGTGCGCAGAAATTCTCGCGCATTCCGTCCGGTCAGTGCCTCAAATACAGCCCAGCTATTGTTCAACGTAATGCCAGCCCCAAACAACACCAAAAAAGGGAAATACACGAATCGTTGCACCCACTTTTTGTACGCTCCCCACTGTGACAAGGCAAACAACACCGGTGGTGCAAATCCCGCCACGCCCAGCGCACCCACCGGCAGTGTGCCGGGGTCTCGCACCAGAATCACCGGCAATCCCAGCACAATCATCGCCAGCATCAGCGGGTGAACCAGATAGCCGCTTAAATGCAAAAATGCTTGCACCTTCTGCCAGGGTGTGAGTGGCGCGTGCAGCAGCCGTTTGGCAAATTTTTTCAGCGCCTGGATTGCCCCTTTTGCCCACCGAAACTGCTGCCGTTTGAAGGCCATCAGCAGCGGTGGAATTTCTGCCGGAGCAACGACATTGGGCAAATAGGCCAACTTCCACCCTGCAAGTTGCGCCCGGTACGATAGGTCGAGGTCTTCGGCAATGGTATCCGATTGCCAGCCACCCGCATCCTCAATACACGCACGCCGCCACACGCCGCCGGAACCGTTAAAATTCATCAGTAGTCCGCTGTGGCTGCGTACCGTCTGCTCCACCACAAAGTGTCCATCCAATGCCAACGCCTGCGCGCGCGTAAATGGGTTCAGTTCGGCGTTTAAATGTCCCCAGCGCGCCTGCACCATCCCCACCCTGGGGTCACCGAAGTGAGGGATTACGTGGCGCAAAAAGTCGCGCGGCGGAACAAAATCGGCATCAAAAATGGCAATGAACTCACCTGGAGCAGTTTGCAAACCGTAAGCCAGCGCCCCTGCTTTAAAGCCTTCACGCACCGGACGGCGCACATATTCAATGTTCACCCCGCGTTGGCGGTGGAATATCACCCGCATCCGCGCCAGCGAAATCGTGTCATCGGTGGAATCATCCAGCACTTGAATGGACAATTTTTCGGTGGGATAATCGAGCGCCGCCACAGCGTCAATCAGGCGTTCCACCACCAGCCGTTCATTAAAAATGGGAAGTTGTACCGTCACCGACGGCAGCTCATCGCCTGCTGCCGGCGGAGCGGGTTGTCCAAACGCTGCCCGGCGATAGCGTAAAAAAAGCACCGCATAAATTAAAGCGTTAAAGCCATACAGGGCTAATCCAACCAATATGATACTGTAAAAAATAAGAACAGTTGAAATGATCATTTTGCACCTGCACAGATAAATATCGTGAAAAAAGGGCCATGAGCCACAGCCAACCGGGCTGCGTGCTCACAAGCCCTCCCTTTTAAGCAGAATGAGCCGCTGCTCAAACGGGGGGGAGTATAGCATAGAGGGGGTGAACGGACAAACACAGAAAAAGCAACGTAACGTTTGACTTTTGAACCGGGGAGGTTATCATGCTCCCCTGAATAGGAAGCGGGGCAAACAGCGGAATGGAACATTCAAACCTGCACCAATGGAGCTTTCTAATGAACCAATACGAATCATGGGGACGGTATTTCAAGTCCAGTCATCAGGTTCACCGCGCCAAATGGCTGTCTGAAGTTGAAACCGTCCTGCAAAATATTTCTTCTCCCTTTTTACCGTATGGATTAGGACGCAGTTACGGCGATAGCTGCCTGAATGATGGCGGCACGCTGCTGGATATGCGTCCGCTCAACCATTTCATCGCCTTTGACCACGAAAACGGCCTGTTGCGTTGCGAAGCGGGAGCGTCGCTGGCGGAAATTCTGGAAGTGATTGTACCACACGACTGGTTTTTGATGGTTACGCCCGGTACGAAATATGTCACCGTTGGCGGGGCAATTGCCAACGATGTGCATGGCAAAAATCACGGGCACGCCGGAACATTCGGCATGCACGTGACCCAATTTGAGCTGCTCCGCTCCGATGGCACACGCCTCCTCTGCTCCCCCACCGAAAACGCCAACTGGTTCCGCGCCACCATCGGAGGGCTGGGGTTGACCGGCGTCATTACCTGGGCAGAAATCAAACTCAAGCGCGTCCCCGGCCCATATATTGACCAGGAGATCATCAAATTCAACAACCTGGATGAGTTTTTTGAAATTGCCGCAGCATCCGAAGAAGGGTACGAACACACCGTCAGTTGGATTGACTGCTTCGCACGCGGCAATTCGCTGGGAAAAGGGGTGTTCATTCGTGGCAACCACACCACCGCCCCTTATGGCGCACCACACCAGGCCGGCAACGGACAGCGGCTTATCGTGCCCTTCAGTGCGCCCAATTTTATGCTGAACAATTACAGTATGCGCGCATTTAATGTGCTGTATTACGAAAAACAATTGAAAAAAGTGACCCGCAGCGTGGTTCATTACGAGCCATTTTTCTATCCACTCGATGCAATTGGGCACTGGAATCGCATTTACGGGGGGCGGGGATTTATGCAATACCAGTGCATTGTGCCCTACGATGATAATTACCGCGCGATTCGCACCATCATCCACCAAGTGGCTACCTCTGGGCTGACTCCCTTCTTAAACGTACTCAAAACCTTTGGTGACAAGCCATCACCGGGAATGTTGTCGTTCCCGCGTAGAGGGGTGACGTTGGCAATTGATTTTCCCAATCAGGGGCAGCCGACTCTCGACTTGCTCACCAAAATTGACCAGATTGTGGAAGAAAGCGGCGGCGTAGCCGGATATCCCGCCAAAGATTCTCGAATGTCCGCCAAACATTTTCAAATTTTCTTCCCCGCATGGGAAGCGTTTAGCCAATATGTGGACCCCAAAATCTCATCGAGTTTTTGGCGGCGGGTGGCGAGCAATGAACAATAATGAGCAAAAGGCAAAGGACAAACAACAATGAAAAAGAAATTCCTTTTTGCCGGAACAATCGTTGCCCTGGCGACCGCGTGGCTGGCAAAATTGAAACACAATCAACAGACAAAACAACCGGCGCCTGTAGCAAAGTCCACCCCAGGCCGAATCCTTATTTTTGGCGCAACCTCGGCGATTGCGCAAGAAACCGCCAAACTCTTTGCCGCTGATGGCGACGCGCTGTTTTTAGTTGCCCGCAACGCCGATAAATTGCAGGTAGTCGCCAACGATTTGACCGTGCGCGGCGCGGCACAAGTGGAAACGGCGACACTCGACCTGACCGAAACCGACCGGCACGTCGATTTGTTGGCACGTGCCACCGCAGCGCTGGGCGGGCTGGATGTGGCGCTCATTGCGCACGGCACACTCAGCGACCAGGAAGCGTGTCAACAAAGTTATGAGCTGACCGAAAGAGAGATGCGCACCAACTTTTTGAGTGTGGTTTCGCTGCTGACACTGCTGGCGAATCAGTTTGAATCGCAGCGGCACGGAACTATCGCCGTGATTTCATCGGTAGCCGGAGACCGGGGCAGAGGGAGCAATTATGTGTACGGTGCAGCGAAAGCGGGTGTCACCGCATTTTTGTCGGGGTTGCGCAATCGACTATCGAAAGTCGGCGTGACCGTCATTACTGTTAAACCTGGTATGGTTGACACCCCAATGACCGAGCATCTGACGAAGGGCGCGCTGTTCGCTTCCGCCACAGCCGTAGGACAAGGTATTTACCGTGCCATCGAAACCGGGCAAGAGGTGGTGTATCTTCCCTGGTTCTGGTGGGGCATTATGTGGGTTATAAAACACATCCCAGAACGCATCTTCAAGAAGTTGAGTTTGTGATCTGAAGACGTGTAGAAGAATTTCAAAACTTGCGCTAATACACATCTATTTTGCCGAAAGCCCAATCGGGGCCGGGGTCGGCGTTGGCGATGATTTGCTGCTGGTTGCTGCCATCAGCGTCCATTATATAGATGCTCCAACTGCCCGTGCGCGCGCTGCGGAAGACAATGCGCCCGTCGGGCGTCCAAGCGGGCAGGGTATCGGGACCGGGAGCGGAGGTCAATCGCCGAATGTTGCTGCCATCGGTATTCATCACGTAAATATCGACATTGCCGCCACTATCGCGGTGGAAGGCTATTTTGCGCCCATCGGGCGACCAACTGGGAAACGCATCACTGCCATCGTTGGTGATGGTGTGTGCGCCGGAGTCATCACGGTTGGAAATCCAGATGCCCTGTTTGCCGTTGCGCCCGGAACGGTACACAATTTTGCGGCTATCGGGTGACCAACTGGCCTGTTCGCCGGGAATTTCAATATTGAATTGCTGATTGTTGTCTGTGCCTAAAAAGTAAATGCGCCGGTCGGGACCGCCCCGTGCGGCGTCAAAAGCAAGCATATCGCCATTGGATGCCCAATCTGTCCAGCGACCACTCCCTTCGCGCATGAATTGCCCGATTTCAACTTGAGTGATGTCGCTGGGAAAATTGGCAACCGTCAGCCATAAAATGCCATCGGTGATGCCCGATACCACATATTCCGTCCCATCTCGAATTTGCCGGTCAACCCCTTCTTCGCCATAGAAACTCAGCGTCTTGCCATCAGGCGACCACGATGGACCGGCGGCGTGTTCCAGCAAAAATTTCTCACCTCTGCCATTGGTATCGGCAATGTACAAGTTGTGCTTGCCGCCATCCCAGCGAGCAAACGCCAGTTTGTAGGTTCCTCGCACGGGGGCAGTTGTGGCGGTGGGCGCAGGCGCGGCACCAGTCGCTGCAGCACTGTCCGGCGGGGTGAACGTGAGTTCAGATAACATCTCATTCCACACGGTTTTAACTTCGGCATCGGTCATTTTCGCATTGGTATCGAACAGACCCTTTTCGGCAAAATAAAGTTCATAATAGCTCACGCCACTACTCAAAGAGACAACGATCGCCCCCTGATAGTCGGTATCGCCGCCCGTCGCCGTGAATTTTATGGCTGTCATCCCCGCATCTTCGTTCGCCATCGTATCGGTGATGTTAACATTTGGCGCCAACCCCTCAAAAAAAGCATCCAAAAACGTTTTGCCATTATTCGCCAAATCATCGGTGGTGGCGCTCGTATCATCGGGAACCGCGGCAACGACCACCGCAGCCGTTTCATCCTGATTATACAGCGCCAGCGTTGCATCATCCGATTCTATTTTCCAAGAATCGGGCACATTCACACTAAAATAACCGGCGGGGTCATCGTATGGTGAAAAGGTGACTTCGGGTTCGGTGGTGGTGTCTGCGGGGGATAAGGTGGGGGTCGGCGGGATTGGGGTAGCGGTGGGTTGCTGCGCGGCGGCAGTTTTGGCGACAGCAGCAGCGACGGTGGCATCCACATCCGGGGTGGGGG
>CAYPUV010000186.1:0-7987 GCA_964413895.1 uncultured Anaerolineaceae bacterium | reverse complement strand
GGTTTTCCCCACATAATTGAGAAGGTACGTTTTATGTTATAATAGAGTTGAGAGACCGCATCTATGAACCCAATTACTACCTTCTTTGTGCAAAACATCATTGCCGTGTTTTTTGTTTATGGACTGGCATTTTTTTCTACCGGGCTGGCTTTGCTGCTGGCCAGCCGGCGCACGTCACAATTTCAGTTCATCCAGGCAATTCGCCCCCTGGCTGCTTTTGGTATCTTGCACGGCATCAATGAATGGATGGAAATGTTCAGGCAGGTGGCGGGGCTAGAAGGAACGTACACCCTTCCTCTCTGGTACGAAGTGACCAGGGTCGTTATCCTGGTGTTGTCTTTTGTTATGCTTTTTCGCTTTGGTCTTTTGCTGCTTTTGCCAGAAGGTAACGTCCGCCGCCGCGCTTATTTCCCAATGCTGGCAATGGTGGGTATTTGGGGCGTGAACGTTTTGTTGGTGCAAATAGTCTATCGGTTGCCGTTGGGTACATTGCTAACCGTTGGGGATGTGTTGAGCCGGTATATTCTGGCCGTGCCGGCGGCTTTGTTTGGAACCTGGGCATTGTTTAAACAACAACGTACCTTTCGGCAGCATCAAATGCCCCAGTTTGGCCGCGACCTGTTTTGGTGTGCTACAGCGTTATTTGGCTACGGAGTCTTGGGACAGGTATTTGTGCGCCAAACATTTCTCTTTCCCTCTAACGTCGTTAATAGTACCCTGTTTTTGCAAATATTCGGAGTTCCTGTACAGCTCTTCCGGGCTATAATGGCGGTCATCATTGCGATATTCATGGTTCGCGCCCTGAATGTGTTTGAGTTGGAACACCAGCATCAATTAGAAGAAGCAAATCGGGCTAAATTAAAGGCACAAATGACTATCATTGAAGCAGAACGTCGCATCAATCGAGAGAAAGAACATCTGAATAAGAAATTACGCTTAAAAGCTCACGAGCTTTCCATCTTGCTGGAAGTGTCTAACCTGTTGGCTGTGCCGATGCGGTTGCAAGCGCAACTTCAACGGACGTTAGAACTAATTGTCCATAGCCTGAAATTCTCAGATGCGGGGATGATTTTGCTGGTGGAACGTGAATCAGGAGACATGCCGGTTCGCGCAGCCACAGGGTTGATGAAAGTAGCAAGAGAAGCAACTACCGACGCTCGATACAGTGCGGCGGTTGACGTAGGAGAGCAATGTGTTCGCGGTGGAAAGGCTATTTGTCAGCATCAAGATGGGCTTATTATAGAATTTGCTTTGGAAGAAGCCCTCGATTGGCAGACATGCCAACATTACAGCAGTCCGGTGGCTGCGTTGGGGCTGCCACTCGCCACGCCTGAAGCAGTTATTGGGAGCATTGTGCTGGTCAAAGCGGAGCCGATGCGCACAACAGGCCTCTCGGTAGATGAGTTCAGGTTGATGGTGGGCATGGCGCAACAATTGGGGTTATCCATTGAAAATGCCCGGCTGCGCCAAGAAGCGTTGCGGCGCGAAGAACGATTGGCAGAATTGTTACATCAGGTGGTTGGTGCACAAGAGGCAGAGCGGCAACGCATTGCACGCGAGCTGCACGATGCGACGGGGCAATCATTAACGGCAATTGGATTAGGATTGCGGAGCGTGGAAACAATGTTAAAGCGTAATCCAACCGTGGCGATTGAACATCTTAAAGAATTAAAAGCTTTCAGTGGTAACGCATTGGGTGAGCTGCGGGGCATCATTGCTAATTTGCGGCCCTCACACCTTGATGACTTGGGATTAGTGGCGGCGCTGAAATGGTACATTCAGCGGTTTGAAAGACGCTACACTGTGTCCACCAACCTTATTGTTACCGGTGAGCCGCTGCGGCTGCCCGACGAATATGAAACGGTGCTATTTCGCATTGCGCAAGAGGCGTTGACCAATGTTGCCAAGCATGCCCATGCTTCACAGGCCACCATTGAACTTGAGTTTTCAACTGCGCAGATTAGCCTCACTATTACCGATGATGGCAGCGGCTTTGATCCTAGGTCCATACTGTGGCGAAATGGAGAGTACGTTGGCTGGGGGCTTTTGGGAATCCGGGAACGTGCAGCATTGTTGAGGGGCACATGCCAGTTTGATTCGTCGCCAGGTGAAGGGACACGGGTATTTGTGAACATTCCATTTATTAGGAAGAATCAAGATGTCAAGAATAAAGTTATTGCTGGTTGACGACCACGAAATTGTGCGGGCCGGGTTACGAATGCTTTTTCGGGCTGAAGCAGACGTTGAAATTGTTGGCGAAGCAAGCAGCGGTGACGAAGCGCTGCAAGTGATGGACAGACTTCGGCCTGATGTGGTGCTGATGGATGTGGCGATGCCGGGGATGAACGGCATTGAGGCTACGCGTCGTATCAAAATAAAGTACCCCCACACGGCTGTACTGGCGTTGACCATGCATGAAGATGAGGAGTATTTTTTTGAAATGCTACAGGCTGGGGCTTCGGGATACGTTCCCAAGCGTGCGGCCCCCGACGAGTTGGTGTCTGCGGTAAAAGTTGTGCATCGCGGCGAGGTATTTCTTTACCCTACGCTGGCAAAAGCTTTGGTGAAAGATTTTCTCCACAAATCCGGGCCTGTCCCCACTCAGCAGGCCGCCCCTGCTGAAGCATGTGAGCAACTAACCCCCCGCGAGTGTGAAGTTCTTGTTTATATTGCCGAAGGTTGCACCAACCGCGAAATTGCCGAAAGGCTTGAAATTAGCGTAAAAACAGTAGATCGTCACCGGGAAAACCTGATGAGCAAACTGAAACTCCACAGCCGGGTTGACCTGGTGAAATATGCTATTAGCAAAGGGTTGATAACAATTAACAATTAGCAATGAACAACTGCAGTCCCGCCCCTGTCCTTGTTGGTATTCATCTTCCCCGGCCACTTCCCTCCTCTTTGCTTGTTTGACAAAAAAGTGATTACAGGAAACACCCTGTTTGATTAATCACCTTGTTACAATTATGTGACTTTTGTCACACAATTATGTGACAAAAGTCACTAAGGTGATGCTGAGGTATGTGCTACAATTGAAATTGGGTGTAATCACCCATATTAATGGGTGTTGTACCCGATGTTAGTTTGTTTTGTCAATCTCGTTCAAATTTAGCCAGACACCATAATAGATGTAGTCTGTGATGCCAAAGGAGGTGCCTATTGAAAAGAACTTGCTCGTGATGTTACCTTGAACAATGCCACCCAGTGAGAGGTAGCACACAATGTTTTTCTGCCACTTAATTACAGGAGTTTTGAGAGAGAGGACAACATAATGAAAAAATCACTATTGATATTGGCAGTAATTTTGGCACTGGCTTTGATTGCTGCTCAATGTGCCGCTGGTCCTGCCGGCCCACAAGGGCCAGAAGGCCCGCAAGGGCCAGTAGGCCCCGCTGGTCCTGCCGGCCCGCAAGGTCCTGAAGGCCCCCAAGGCCCCGCTGGTCCTGCCGGCCCACAGGGTCCTGAAGGTGTTGGGTTTACCCCCGCAACGTATGTTGGACACGAAGCTTGCCAGGAATGCCACCAAGACACTTATGACTCTTTTATGAAAACCGGGCATCCCTACAAACTCAATAAGGTAGTTGACGGTAAACCGCCCACGTACCCCTTCTCCGAAGTCCCCAACCCTCCCGACGGCTACACCTGGGATGACGTTCTATATGTCATTGGTGGTTATGGTTGGAAAGCGCGTTTTATCGACAAAGAAGGGTTCATCATCACTGGCGACGAAAATGCTAAAACTCAGTACAACCTGTACAATGAAGATATTGGTATGGGCGACAACTGGGTTCCTTACCACGCCGGAGAGAAAAAACCTTACAACTGTGGCTCGTGTCACACTACCGGGTACGACCCTGAAGGACATCAGGACGGGTTGGAAGGCTTAATTGGCACCTGGGCAGAACCGGGCATCTACTGCGAAGAATGTCACGGCCCCGGCAGCAACCACGTCAACGATCCCGTCGGCTTCCCCATGAAAGTTGACCGCGACGCTGAACTTTGTGGTCAGTGCCACATTCGCGGCGACGTAACCCAAATCGATGCCAGCGGCGGCTTCATTAAACACCACGAACAATACGAAGAAATGTACCCCAGCAAACACAAGTCGCTGGATTGTGTGGATTGCCACGATCCGCACAAACCGGTAAAATACGCCAAAGGCAACGAAGGCGTTAAAGTTCAGTGCGAAAGCTGCCACTTTGACAAGGTCAACTATCAAAAAATCACCACCCGCAAACACGCCGAATGTATCGAGTGCCACATGCCCCGCGCCAGCAAGAGCGCCCTGGGCGACCCCGACCGTTTCACCGGCGACTTGCGTACCCACCTCTTCGCCATTAACCCTCTGGCAACATCGCAGTTTGATGAAGACGGCAAGTTCTCTATGCCCTATCTCTCACTCGATTTTGCCTGCCGCAGTTGCCATTATGAAGGTGGCCCCGCTACAAACGTGTCTGACGCCGCACTGCAAAATATGGCAATTGGCTACCACGACCGCGACTTGGCCGGAAGCGCCGATTAATAACCGTCTCCGGGCTAGTTAATCGCAGTACGCACTATTACCATTGTGCATAATCGGGTCACGCTCTCTGCCCAGAGAGCGTGACCTCTTCATCATCTTTTGCCACAGGAACAAGAGGGAGATGAGTATGCATCGAAATCGTAAGCTTATTCTAACGTTAATCTCCGCAGGACTTATTATTTTTACAGGGATATGGGGGGGAGTGTTTTACACGTCTCCCGCGCACGCCGATGGCCCCGTTCCGCAGTACCAATGCCGGATGTGTCACAGCGACAATCAGCGCGAAATTACCTTACCCTCCGGCGAAACATTGCCACTATTGGTTCCTATCGCTGCGCTGGATGCTTCGCCCCACACCGCTGCTAATGTGGAGAATCCGGTTCCATGTACCGCTTGCCACCGCTGGACAGCACGGTATCAATATCCGCACCAAGCCAATCCCGCTAAAACCTACCGCGATTTTGCAACCGAAATTGCTAACAACTGTCAGCAATGTCACTACCCGCACCGCCCTTTCCACCAAGACGACCCCGCTAACTCAGACTTGCCCAATTGTGTGGATTGTCATGGCGGCCACCAAATAAGCCGTACCGACCAAATTGCCAATACGATGCCTGCTGCCTGCATTGCCTGTCACACCGACCAGACACCGGCATGGGCGGCTGAATACATTCCTTCTCGTCCGGGGCTGGGTGCGTTGCCTGCCGCAAGCTACATTGGCAGCGACCGCTGCGCCGGGTGTCACGATGCTATTTACACCTCGTGGAAAGACACCCTGCACGCCCGCATGATCCAAAATCCGGCAGACGACCCGACAGTGGTTGTGGGTAATTTTACCCAACCCGATCCCGACCTCACTTTTTCCCTGCAAGATGTTGTTTATACCATTGGCAGTCAATGGAAACAACGGTACATCACCAAAGATGAAAATGGCAATTTTTACATTTTGCCGGCGCAGTGGAACGTTGCCACCCGCGAGTGGGTTCCCTATCACGCTGATGATTGGCAAACCAGAGAATGGCGGCAGAGTTGCGGCACATGCCACGTAACCGGGTTAAATACCCAAACCTGGGATTTTGTTGAATTTGGTGTGGGGTGCGAGAGTTGTCACGGCCCCGGCGCCGACCACGCCGCTGACCCTGAAAACGTCAAACTTTATGACCAGCTAGATGACCAGGTGTGTGGCTCGTGCCACAGTCGAGGCACATCGCCGCAAGGCTTCGCCTTCCCCGCATCGTATCACCCCGGTGACACCTTGACCGACCACTTCGCCTTCACCACCGCCGAATCTGCCGTGTGGCCAGACGGTAGTGCCAAAGAACACCATCAGCAATATATGGATTGGCAATTGGGCAGCAAAATGGCAAAATCGGGCAAGGTCAACTGCGTTACCTGCCATTCCCCGCATACCCAGGGAGCGGCACAGCATCAACTCAAACAGCCTCTCAACAACCTGTGCTTGCAATGCCATAGCGATAAAAAACACCTGCTCCAGCACACCCCATTCCATGAGCAAGCCAGTCGCGAACACCAATTTTTGTGCAGCGATTGCCACTTGCCCAAAATGGCAACCAGTGCCGTGCCCTACGATATTAGCAACCACAGCTTTTTGCAGCCCAATCCACAGGGAACCATTGACCACGGCGGATTGGACACAATGCTCAACGCCTGCAATACTTGCCACACCGATCCTGGCGAAACCGCACAGTGGGCCGCCGACACCATTGCTTATGCTCAAGCGATTGCCACCCCGGCCCCCGCATCTTTATTTATCCCTGGCGCCACTTTCACGCCACCACCGCCCCCCACACCATTGCCTTCGGTGGGGCAGAGCTTCAATGCAGAACAGTATAAAGTTAACACGGGGCGCTGGATTCGTGTGCTCTTCTTTATATTCGTAGTGTTGGTTATCGCAGGTGTCTTATACTTGATTTTCCGAACAAGCATTTCTGGGAGGACTGGCAATGCGTAAACTCCTGACGATTAAAGATCGAATTAGCCGCTTTTTAACCCCAGACCGCCCCGCCCCGCGCTGGGCTAGATTGTTCCCTTACATAACAGTGATTGCGTTGGGCCTGGTGTTGTTCATTATTGCCGGCGCAGGTTGGGAATACACCAATAGCTCGGAATTCTGTGGTACTGCGTGCCACACGATGCCCCCGGAATACGCCTCGTATCAGGCGTCATCGCATGCCCGTGTCAATTGTGTGGAGTGCCACATTGGCCGTGGGTTGATCGCCACCCAATTTACGCGCAAAGCTGGTGACCTGTCGCACATTTTCCGTTATGTAGGGGCTGATTACGAAGTTCCCATCTATGTAAAAAATATGCGACCGGCCAGACAGGTGTGCGAAAAATGCCATAATCCTGCCAAATTCTCTGATGACAGCTTGCGAGAATATAAACACTTTGATGCTGCAAACAACAACGAACTTTCCGTTACGTACCTGTCTTTCAAAACGGGCGGCGGCAGCTTCCGCGAGGGACGGGGCAAGGGGATTCACTGGCATGTTGAAAACAAAGTTGAATATATTGCTACCGATAGCCCACAATTGGAACAGGTGATCCCCTGGGTGCGGGTTACATCTGCCGCCACCGGCAAAGTGGACGAATATGTTGATATTGAGGCCAACCTGCAAACGGATTTTGTGGCTCAAAATCAAGATAAAATCAAAGTTATGGATTGCATCACCTGCCACAATCGTGCTTCGCACTCGTTCCCCAATCCCTCGGCGGCGCTGGATGATGCGATGGCGCGGGGTATTATTTCCCCCCAAATCCCCTACTTTAAACAAAATGCCGAAGCGATTATGGAGCGCCAGTATCCTTCAATGGACGAGGCCGGTAAAGCCATTACCGGGTTGCGAGATTATTATGCTGCCAATTGGAGTGACTATTACAACAAAAACACGCAATTGGTTGACACCGCCGTGGACCAATTGATGAAATTGTACAATCGGATGGTTTTCCCCACAATGGATGTGAGTTGGGATACCCACCCAGATAATTTGGGGCACGAGGAATCGGCGGGGTGTTTCCGCTGTCACGATGGCAAACATTTGAATGCCAATAATGAAAGTATTCGCCTGGAATGCAACCTGTGCCATTCCATCCCGCTCACTACAGCACCCGACGGGTCCATTCCCCCCTTGCCCGTGGCCGAGGCGTTTGAACCAAGATCACACAACGATAGCCAATGGATTGCTCGCCATCGCTTTGAGTTTGATGATACTTGTGAAGGATGCCATACCGTATCAAACGCTGGCGGCACCGACAACTCAAGTTTTTGTGCCAATAGTGGCTGTCACGCTACAGAGTGGAAATACGCCGGATTGGACGCACCGGGCATTGTGGAATTGACCAATAAGTTGGATGGCGATTTGCCAACGTATCCAGAGGCCAACTTAACCTGGGATGATCTGATTGGCCCCATTTTGCAAGATCGCTGTGTGGCCTGTCATGGAG
>CAYPUV010000185.1:427-8001 GCA_964413895.1 uncultured Anaerolineaceae bacterium | reverse complement strand
CGGGGGTCTAAGGCCATTTTAACGCGTGTGGGACGGGCATTGTTCCGGTACTCTCTGCACGAGCAATCGGCGCTGTTGGGATTTGCATCGCTGGCGCTGAAAGCCTTGCCCCTTAACGCCCGCGCGAAGCTCATCTTGAACAAAATCGTCAAAGCGGGGGTGGAAGAACTGGATATGCCCGGTGAGGTGCATGAAACTGACGATGCGTTCATCATCACCCGCACCGCTTGCCCCTGTCAGTTTAGAAGGCGCGACCCCAGCGCCGGGATGTGCGACCACGTAACCATCGGTACGTTTCAAGAGTCGCTGAGGTGGGCGACAGGCAAAAACTACCGCGTTCGACAGACAAAATGTTTGAATACTGGCGACCCCATTGATGAATTTGTTGTTGAAAAAACGCCCATAGAGGATTAATCTTCTACGCCACAGTTGAAAAATCAGGAGTAGACTAGAAAGTTGCCGCCAAACGCGGCAACTTTTTTGTGTGGGAAACAAAAGTCGCTGCAGTACCCTACGGAATTATTCAGATTGAATAATTTTGAAATGAAACTGAAATCTTTCTGGTTCTTTTTTGTGCTATACTGTAATTGTTAAGTGCCGCATTTTTGTTTGGGTCAATCATAACTATTCAGGTTTCCCCTCATTCCCCCTGGCCTCCTTTTTCCCCATTGGGGAGAAAGGAGGGGGGAGGGTGTGTGCGGGGATTGAGTAGTCGCGGTCAATCATCTTTTCTGAAAATTGAATAGATTGCGAGGGGTACGCACTTTGCCACACTTGCAAAGTGGGTGTATGTGCTGCGTTGGATGCAATTATTGGCGCGGCAATTTCCCTTTGCGGGCATACCAAAGATGAGCGCCTGGTTAAGCATCGGCGAAAGGGGGAACGAGGACACACAAGCAATAACAATTGTTCCTTTGCATTAATTCATTGTGAGTTGCAGCACAAAGTTACGAGTTGAATATTTGTTGCAATCAGGAGGCATTGGGAAAGGAGAACATTCTAATGAGGGTGTCACATCGCGCTATAAAAATGTGGTTGGTGGTAATAGTTGTGCTTTTGTTGGGAAGTACATTATCGAGTGCCGCCAGTTCGACAGTGGTCATCAATGAGGTGATGTACGATGCCACCGATGAATGGGTAGAATTATATGTCAACAACTCACCGGGGGATATGGGGGGTTGGACATTGCGGGATACTGCGGGGAATACATACACCTTCCCCTCATTCACCCCGTCAACCGGCGAATATATTATCGTTCATACCGGTTCCGGCACCGATGATATGACCGGACCCGTTTATGAACTCTACTGGAATCGTGGTTCCGGCGTGTGGAACAATACCGGCGATGAAATTCTGCTGAGCGACACGACTGCTGGTGTGGATTATATTGCCTATGGAGGGGCATCGCAAACCATCAATGGGTTGTTGGCGTGGACAGGCCCGAATCCCTCTGCCAGCCCCGGACACCCTATCGCGCTGAATGATTTGGGTGTCGATACCGATTCTGGTGCGGGGTGGCACGAGGTATTGCCGCCTACACCCACCGGCGTTTCCGCGGCGGCAAACTGGCTGCTGACTCAGCAGGATGCGGCGGGTTGGTACCCGTGGACACCCGGCGGCAGCGCAACTTCCAATACTCAGGGACCCACGGCGCAGGCAGAATTGATGGCGTATCAGCATTTGAACAATGCTGCCTATTTAAATTCGGCTGTGAAGACCGGAGATTATCTGGTTCCAACATATCCGCGCACCTATTCTGATGGCGACCCGCGCATTGCCACGCACGACCCGCTATTCTTAGAAAAATTGAGCGCTACAACTGGCGATGCCAGTTATGCAGACTTTTTGCAAACTAATTTCTGGGACAAGCTGACGGCGGGGGAATATGGCGAAAGTAACAATCTGAATGCATCGGGTTATGCTGCTTTGGTGGTTAATAGTCGGGCAAGCCAGGGATTGGTAGGAATGTCCCCCTGGGACCTGGCGGCATTGCCCATTGCGGCGAATATCGCCGGAGAGACAGCCATCCGTGATGCATTTATGACAGATGGCGTGTTGTATGGGTTAAATCAAACCAATACCGGTGATGCGTATGACTTGCTTGGTGTGGCAGGTGCGGTGTGGGCATCGGGCGCGACGGGGATAGACCTCGACCCCACCACCGGGGAGTTTGCCAGCGACAATTCCACCGCCGACCTGGCGGCGCGGCTGGCTGCCGCCCAGATTGTAACCCTCAACGCCAATGCCGGCGGTTGGGCACCACAATTTCCGGCTCTGGCATCCGGCTTCAGCAACACGGGTGGAACGTGGCAGGTTGCTTTCGGTAACGCCTTTGAAACGACACTCACCAAGGAATTTACCAACGTCACCAGTGACCAAATCAGCTTTGATATGCGTTTCAACATCGAACAAGATTGGGATTATGGGCAAGTATTGATTTCCTCTGATGGGGTGAATTTTACGCCACTGGCAGGAACATACACCACCACCAACGACCCCAACGGGCAGAATCCGGGCAATGGTATCACCGGCTATATCACCACGCCCACGGTTGATGCGCAGGTGACGGAAAATATGACCATCCCCAGTTTTTCCTCCGGTTCAAATTATTGGCTTCGTTTCCGCTTTATTGCTGATGCGTACACCTCTGGCAATAGCGGCTCGTCGTTACCCTTCAATTGGGAAATCGATAACATTACCGGCAACGGTGCCACCGACGATGCCAGCACTACCAATGGATGGGCAGCAGAAATACACCCGACCCAGGATGCTGACACCCAGGCCACCGCTTTTGCAGTGATGGCGCTGAACGCTTTTAACAACACGCTATATCACGACCAAATTGCACAAGGTGTGGCATATCTGCGACGCGTGCAGGCAGCATCAGGGCAGCTATTAACCTCACCGGGCGCATCCCCTTTGACCGCAGGCAGTGTGGAAGTCCACGCCGAGGCGCAGCGGGCGCTCATTGCTGCCGCACCCAATGCGGTGTGTGTGGATGATGACTTTGCCGGCAGTAGCTTTGGCGATGTGCTCGATGGTTCGGGGTGCGGAATGGGACCTGTGGTTTACGGCTTCGATGCGTTTGCCACCATTACCAACGGCATTGACGCCGTGACGCCAGGGGGAACCGTTAATATAGCGAACGGCTATTATCCCGAAACACTGGACTTCACCAAAAATGTCATCCTCAACGGGGCCAGCGAAGCAGGCGTTGTCATCGATACGCATACCTTTAATAGTTATGGTATTTACGCCCACAGCGACACGGTGGATGTGACCCTGCAAAACTTCACCCTTATCGGGCCGATGCCACCCAGCTATGGCTACGGCATTAAGATTGCCGGAGATAACGCCAGCGCCACCATCCATCAGGTAACCGTACTCGATAGCGGGCGCTCCGGGATTGATTTGAATGGACTGGCTTTCGCCAACCTGCAAAATATTACCACGAAGGCAAATGGCGGCGTGGGTCTGGCGCTCACCGATAGCAGCAACGTGACGGTCACTAATCTTACCACCGCTGATAACGCCTGGGGCGGCGCGGCGGTGTATGTGTATGGTAAATATTACACCCTCGGCTCTGATAATGTGGTCTTCACCGGCACAAATTCCTTCAGCGAAATGATTGCGCTCACCTTGGAGGCAACGCCGCTACCCGCTGGCGCAACATTGGCAAATATCACCAATCTCACCCTGCCCACCGAACTTTCGCACAGTATTCAGGCCTTGGGCGCAGAATCCCTCCGTATTGATTACACCATCAACCAAACCAACGCTCTCACGGCGGCGGTGTTCGGCGCGCCTGCAACTTACGTGCGCGAACTGGCAACCGGAGATTTTTACGTCGGTAACGGTATGAGCATCCAGACTGCCGTCACTGCCGCCAACAACGGCGACGCCATTCACGTGTTGCCCGGCACGTTTGCCGGATCGCTATTGGTGGACAAATCACTGGCGTTGAGCTGCGCACAGGCGGGCGTTGCCGTCACCGACCTCAGCCGCGCCGACGGCAATCCGGCGGTGGAAAGCGTTATTGACGTGACCGGCAGTGCATCGGGGATCGTCGTCAAATCCGACGGGGTGACGGTGGACGGCTGTGACATTGAAGGGGACGCCGTGACCAACTTTGGCATTTATGTTGCTGCCGGCGCGAATAATTTCTCGAATATCACGCTCGCCAACAACTTCATTCACGGCATGGCGAAAGAGAACACCGGCATCAGCTCCTACAGCTACGGCATCCTCGCCGATGCAAAAGCGGCGGGACCCACCTATGGCTCCATCAGCGGATTCACCATCACCGGCAACGAAATCTACAACATCGGCGGTACGGCAACTGCCGGTGGGCTGGGCATGTCTCTGCACGAGATTGTGGGTGCTGCGGCAGGCGATGGTGTGACCATCACCGGTAACATTCTGCACGATATTAAGGATGACACCGGCGGACTGGGGGCGCTGGGCAGTGGCGTGACGGTGCAAGAAAATATGGCGGCCAATGGTGGGTTGGGCGGTCCTTCCACCGGAGCGCTGGTGCAAAACAACCAGTATCGCAACAGCACCGGCGGCGTGGCCGTGTGGGCGGATAACTCCACCGTCAGCGAAAACGGCAGCGATTTCACCAATGTTCCGGCACTGGTCACCAACCTCAGCGGTGCAACCACCAATGCTTTCATTGATGAAGCGGCGCTGGGTAAATATGCTCACAGCGACAAACTCACACTGCTGGAACCGTTTTTCCCCGGCAGTGAGGCGTATTTCGCTACAATTAACGATGCAGTGCAGGCATCAGACAGTGGGGCGCAAGTGGATGTGACTGCTGGCACATTTGAAGAGCAGGTGGTGATTGATGGGAAAAACCTGACACTTGTTGGCAGTAGTGGCGCGCCCACCGTTATTCAATCACCGCCAACAGTTAATCCATGTTTCACCACCAGTTACGATGCTCATCCCGTTGTGTGTGTGAAAAATACAGATAATACCACCATCAACACTTTCACCGTTGATGGTGCCGGGCGGGGCAATGGCAACTATAAATTTATGGGCGTTGCCTTCCGCAACGCCGGTGGAACACTGCAAAACAGCACGGTGCGGAATATTCAAGATACACCGTTCAGCGGTAGCCAGCACGGGGTAGCAATATATGCCTACAATGATGATGCTACAATGCGCACCGTTACCATTACCAACAATACCATTTTCGGTTTCCAGAAGAATGCAATGGCGCTCAACGCCGGTAGTACCACCCCAATGGAAGTCTCCGTTTTGAACAACCAAATTACCGGCGCGGGCGCAACCGACATCACCGCGCAAAATGGCATCCAAACCTGGGGCGACCTCATTACTGGCACCATTGCCAACAACACCATTTCTGGCATTGCCTACGATAATACCAATGCAGCAACCAAATGGGTGGCGACCAGTATTCTCAATTTCTATTCTGATGTGGCAATCACTGACAACACCATTAGTCAGGGGCATATGGGCATTTATAACATTGATGGCGCCTCGCAAATTCTCAGCAACACCGTTACCATCGAAAAAGTAGGGGTGTCTGCTTTTGGCATCGTTGCTTCTGATCCACCCAATGCAGTGCCATCCCCGTATGACCCCGCTGGTCCACGCCCGCCTGTGCTGAAATCGACATTCTTGCGCACCCTGGCTGTAACGCTTCCCCCTACGCTTGATGTGACGGTTGAAAACAACGTGGTCACGTTTAACGGGCCCGACAATACTAGCACCTATGGTATTGAAGCAGATGCTGGTTACGGCAACGACGCTCTGAATATTACCATCGCGGACAACACCGTCAGTGAATTTGATGTAGGATTGGAACTCTATCAAGATAACTCCGGGGGATTGCCGGGCTTTACCGGTGTTTCACTGATAAATAATACGGTGACGACCAACACGACCGGCATAGACATGTACGCTGTGACCGGTGACACCACCGTCCAAAATAATCAACTTACCGCCAATACCGATGGTGTGGTTGTTACCGGCACAACAGCTGCTACGCTCGCCGACAATCTCATTTACGCCAATACCAACAATGGCGTGACGGTGCAGGATGACGCCAGTGCCGCCGGAATGACCGCTACCAACAACCAATTCTGCGATAACGGCGCGCTGGGGGTGGAGAATCAAGGCACAACCGCGTTGAACGCCACCGGCAACTGGTGGGGTGCAGTGGATGGTCCTGGACCCGTTGCCAGTGGTCACGGCGATGAAGTCAGTAATGGCGTGGATTACAGTGGATACATTACCACCGCCCCGACCACGGGACCTTGCCAGACCGCCAGTCTGACTATCGTCAAACAGACCGACCCCGCCACCGGTGAGACCGGCTTCACCTTTGACGGCGATTTGGGCAGTTTCACGCTGGATGACGGCGGCAGTCAACAGTTTGTCGACCTCGCGCCCGGTAGCTACATCATTACCGAAGCGGTCAAATCAGGCTGGGAATTGACCAACGCTACTTGCGTAGTTGGCGACCCGCCCGTCCCCGATGGTGTCTCCGTCACCCTTAACCGCACGGATGCCGTGATCTGTACCTTTACCAATGACCCATTGCCTGCCATCGAACTCACCAAAACCGCCGATCCCGTCATGCTCGGTGAGCCGGGCGGCACTATTACCTTCACCGTGCGCATCACCAACACCACCGCTGAAGCTGTCACGCTGACCGATCTGACCGATGATGTGTATGGCGACTTGGACGGGCAAGGAACCTGCGCCACCGGCGGCACCATCGCTGGGAATGGGGTGTATGAATGCGCCTTTACCGGCGCAGTGACGGGCAACGCCGCTGACACTCAAACCGATACCGTATCTGCCATCGTGCAGGACGATGAAAGCAACACGGCCACCGCTGCCGACGGTGCCACCGTCACCCTGACGGATGTATTACCTGCCATTGCCCTCACCAAAACGGCGAACCCGGCAACCATCAGCGAACCGGGCGGCAATGTCACTTTTATTGTGCGGGTGGAAAACCTCGGTGTGGAGCCGGTGCTCATCACCGCGCTGGACGATGATGTGTACGGCAGTTTGGATGGGCTGGGTACGTGTACCGTGGGGCAATCCATTGCGGTAAATGATGTGTACATTTGTTCCTTCATAGATACCTTCTCCGGTGTGCCCGGCGACGTCTTCACCGATACCGTCATCGCCACGGCGCTGGACGATGAGAGTAACATTGCTCGCGATACCGATAGCGCCAGTGTGACTATCACCAACGTGAACGATGCCCCGACTTTCACCAGCACGCCCGTCACCGCTGCCAGCGAAGATGTGCTCTACAGCTACACCGCTGCCGCCAGCGACGTGGATGCCGGGGACAGCCTCACCATCACCGCACCGACCCTTCCGACGTGGCTAACGCTCACCGATAATGGCGATGGCACGGCAGACCTCAGCGGCACGCCGGTCAATGCGGATGTGGGCGCGCACGCCGTGGAACTGTGGGTCACCGACACGGGTGGGTTAACCGACACGCAAGCCTTCACCATCACCGTCGCCAACGTGAACGATGCCCCGACTTTCACCAGCACGCCCGTCACCGCTGCCAGCGA
>CAYPUV010000185.1:0-327 GCA_964413895.1 uncultured Anaerolineaceae bacterium | reverse complement strand
TCACCATCACCGCACCGACCCTTCCGACGTGGCTAACGCTCACCGATAATGGCGACGGCACGGCGACCCTTAGCGGTACACCCACCGACGTTGGCGACAATCTGGTAATAATTCGGGCCAGCGATGGCATCGCCAGCACACCGCAAGAATTCACCATTGTTGTGTCCAGCGCACCTGCGCCCGCACCGGGAAACATCTTTATCTTCTTGCCAATTATTTTCCGGTAACTGAGTGGAGAAGTAGCTATGCTATAGCTGCTCCCTTGAAAATAAGGTGGTGGTTCAATTTGACTGATGGAAATCATTTGATATGTAGGGACAGAGCATT
>CAYPUV010000184.1:0-8029 GCA_964413895.1 uncultured Anaerolineaceae bacterium | reverse complement strand
ATTACAGCCCCATCGTGGCGATGCGCCAGCATTTCAATTTGGATGTCTCCATCCGCCCGTGCCAGAGTTTTGCCGGCAACCCGCTCAACTTCATTCGGCGCGGTGCCGATGGTGGGGTGGAGGAGCCGCCCGTGGATGCGGTGATTTTCCGTCAGAATACCGAAGGGCTGTACGGTGGCGTGGAATGGACGAATCCGCCCCAACAGGTGTATGACGCGCTGATGACCCATCCCAAAATGAAGAATTTTGCCAGTGTGCCGAAAGAGGATTTGGCGATTTCCACCCGTATTTTCACTCGCCCCGCTTCGGAACGCATCGTGCGGCAGGCGTTTGCCTATGCCGATAAATTCGGCTACAAATCGGTTACCCTGTGCGAAAAACCGAACGTATTGCGCGAAACATCGGGGATGATGCTGGCGCTGTGCCGCGCTGTCCAGAAAGAATATCCGCACATTGAATTGTGGAATACCAATATTGACGCGCAAATGATGTGGCTTACCAAAAACCCCGAAAATTACGGCGTGATTGTGGCGGGCAATATGTTCGGTGACATTATTTCCGATGGTTTCGCCGGGCTGGTGGGCGGACTCGGCTTCGCGTGCAGCGCGAACATCGGCGCGGAAGTGGCGGTGTTTGAGCCAACGCACGGCTCTGCGCCCAAATACGCCGATTATCCTACCCCGATTGTCAACCCGATTGCGATGATTCTTTCGGCGTGTATGATGCTCGACCATATCGGCGAAACAGAACGCGCCGACCGCATCCGCGCGGCGGTGGCGGCAGTGGTCGCCGAGGGGGAAGTTCGCACGTATGATATGATGAAACTGCGCGGCGCGCCCGACGTGGTGGAAAAGGGCGCAGCATCCACACAGCAGATGACCGACGCGATTATTGCGAAGCTGGGTTAGCCGGGAACACAGAGTACACAAAGAAATCACAGAGTACACAGAGTTTTTATGAATGACATTGATCGTGTGACGGAGAAGATTATCGGCGCTGCGATCGAGGTTCATCGGCATTTGGGTCCGGGATTGCTTGAATCAACATACGAGACGTGTTTGGCGTATGAATTGCAGTCGGCTGGGCTAAAAGTCGAGCGGCAGAAGTCGCTACCCGTGATTTACAAAAAGATTGCGATTGACCAAGGTTACCGATTGGATTTACTGGTTGAAGGACAGGTAATTGTTGAACTGAAATCCATTGAAAAGCTGACCTCTGTTCACGAGGCTCAAATACTATCGTATCTGAAACTTTCAGGTTGCAAAGTGGGATTGCTTATAAACTTCAACGTAAAGTTGCTAAAATATGGCGTTCGACGCTTTGTTTTGTGAGATAATTTGAACGGAGCGTGAGGACACAGAAAAAACACCTGCAAACTCTGTGAAACTTTGTGTTATCTCTGTGTTCTCTGTGTAATTGATTTTTGGCGTTTTGCAAAAGGAGCAAACACAATGGCTGTACAATCTCTTTGGGGCGAAGAACTCGCCTGGATTGAAGATGACGATTTGCGTCAAAAAACCGCCCGCGTGTGGGCGTTGGCGCTGGAACGGAGCGTGCTTTCAGCGGAAGATTTGCACCGCATCCCCTTCACGCTGAAAGCAGGTCCCAATATGCACGTCAGTTTTATGGCGCACAAACGCGCTGTGGTTCACGTGGCGAAAGAAGCCGCGCTGAAAATACAGCACTTTTTCGGCGCAGAGTTGCCCATTAATTTGGATACCGTCATCGCCGGGGCAATTTTGTGCGATGTGGGCAAACTACTGGAATACGAGCTGGACGAAACCGGCAATTCGGTGCAGGGGGCGTATGGCAAATATGTCCGCCATCCGTTCTCCGGCGTGTCGTTGGCGGAAGAATGCGGCATCCCCCCCGCAGTGACGCACATCATCGCCGCCCACGCCACCGAAGGCGATCTCATCCAACGCACCACCGAAGCCTACATCGTCCATCACGCCGATTTTATGACCTTTTTGCCGTTCAAATCGCGGCTCATCATTTAGCCGCCGTCCAGCGGAACCACCAGCACGCTGGCTTGCACCCGATGGCGCACCCCGTTGATGGTAGTTCCGTACACCAAATCAGAAACGCCGGTATGCCCATGCCCGCCCATAATTACCAGGTCTGCGCCCACCTCGTTGATGATTTTCGCCAGCTCAGGAGCGGGGTCGCCCGCGCCGAGCCGCACTTCTGCCGGAAATTCCATATCGGTTAAAATGCGCGCCCAATCTTCCAACTTTTGCCGGTCGGTGCGAATTTCCTGGTCGGCGGCGTTGCGCCCCAGAATGCGGGCGGCGGGGCTTTCGGTGACGTGCAGCAAAAATAGCTGGGCGCGTTGTTGGTCGGAAATGCGCACGGCTTCCGAGAGCAATCGCTCTTCGCTGCCGGAAAAATCAAGGGCAATGGCGATGCGGTGGTATGGTTGTGGAGCGGCGAGTGCTTTTTGTGGCAGACTGGCGCCGCGATGCATATCGACTTTGCCTATCACCGGCACTTTTTCAAATTTACTGCGCAGCCAGGGGCGCATAGTAACGTACACAATCAGCAAACCCAGCAAGCCTAGTAACGGTATCATCGTGGCACGGACAAGCCACGCTTGCGAACCGGCTTCTGCCAGCCATTTGGCAATTTCATCAATAACCAATTTGATGTTCAAGGCTAAAATGATGCTGGCAACCAACCAGGCGAGTCCCTGCACCCAGCGGGGGATGGTGAAATCACCCACGCGGCGGCGGTCGGAAACAAAGTGGATGAGTGGAATTATTGCAAAAGGAAGTTGCAGCGATAGTACTACCTGGCTGAGTACCAACAATCCGCCGGTAGAGTTTTCACCGAAATAGAAAATGGCGAAAATGGCGGGTACTATTGCTAGCAAGCGGGTTATCAGGCGGCGCAACCAGGGGCGAATCCGCAAATTCAGGTAGCCTTCCATCACAATTTGCCCGGCAAGTGTGCCAGTGATGGTAGAGCTTTGCCCCGAAGCCAGCAAGGCGATGGCGAAGGCGAAGGGGGCAATCGTTGCCCCTAAAATTGGCTCCAGCAGACGGTGTGCGTCTTGAATTTCGGCAACTTCGTAGTAGCCGTTGCGATAGAACACCGCCGCCGCCATTACCAGAATGGCGGCATTCACAAAAAATGCCAGGTTCAGCGCCACGGCAGAGTCGATGGTATTCCAGCGGATGGCACTTTTGATGTCTTTTTTGTTTCGCCCGATTCTGCGGGTTTGCGCCAGCGAAGAGTGCAGATACAGGTTATGTGGCATCACCGTTGCGCCCAAAATGCCGATGGCGATGTACAGCGCGGTGCTGTCGGGCAAAGTGGGGATGAAACCCTGTGCAATGCCGCCCCATTCCGGTTTGCCCAAAAATAGCTCGATGAGGAATGCTACGCCAATGGTGCCAACCAGCGCCATCACAATGCCTTCCAGCTTGCGAATGCCAAAATGCGACATTAGCAGCAACAACAGGGTGTCGAGCGCGGTGAGCAGTACGCCGTACAGCAGGGGCAGCCCAAACAGGAGTTGCAACGCAATCGCCGACCCCAGCACTTCTGCCAGGTCGGTGGCGGTGATGGCAATTTCAGCCAGAATGTAGAGTGGCATGTTGATCCACGCCGGATATTCCTCGTGGCAGGCTTGCGCCAGGTCGCGCCGTCCGGCAATGCCCAGTCGAGCCGCCAGACTTTGCAGCAAAATCGCCATCAGGTTCGACATTAATAGTACCCAGATGAGGGTGTAATTGTACCGACTGCCGCCCGCCAAATCGGTTGCCCAGTTGCCGGGGTCCATATATCCCACCGCCACCATAATTGCCGGCCCGGTGACAGCCAACCAGTGCCGCCACCAGGGTCCGTGTGTGGGCATAGAGACCGACTCGTGAACTTCTGCCAGAGAGTGGTATTTTGGAGGTGTATCAGATTTGCTCATAAATTACCTTTTTGTCTATCCAGAAAATTGGGTTTAGTGTTGTGAATTTTGTATTTAGGTTAGGCTAAATATAGCCTATTGTAGAGTTTTGCCAGAAGTTTGTCAAACTGCGGGCCGAGAATTGTGCGCCATCCATGGTTCATTTTCGCAGCTAGAAAGGAGTTTTATGCCAACGCTTATTGAAAAAATCATCGCCAACCACAGCGACCAAAAAGCCGTCAAACCGGGCGATATCGTCGATATTTCTATTGATGTGCGTGTAGCCAGAGATTTTGGCGGTCCGAATGTGGTGAAAAATTTGCAGGAACACAATCTGCCGATTGATGACCCCACTAAAACATTTTTTACGTTTGATACCAACCCTACCGGTTCCGACCAAAAATATGCTGCCAACCAGCAATTTTGTCGCATCTTCGCCCGCCAGCGAAACATCAAGGTGTACGACATCAATTCCGGCATTGGCACGCATTTGGTCATCGAGCAGGGATTGGCGGTGCCCGGCGCAACCGTCGTGTCCACAGATTCGCACGCCAATATTTTGGGCGCGATTGGCGCGTTTGGGCAGGGGATGGGCGATCGGGACATCGCGGCGGTGTTCGCCTTTGGCACGGCGTGGTTCACTGTGCCCCGTTCGGTGAAAATCACGCTCACTGGCAAACGCCCCGCCAATATTTCTGCCAAAGATATTGTACTGAACCTGCTCAATCGGTTTGGGGCAAACCAACTTTTGGGATGCGCAGTGGAATTGTATGGCGATGCAGTGGACGCGCTGACGCTCGATGAGCGCATCACCATTGCCTCAATGGGGACGGAAATGGGCGCGATTGCGCTGCTCTTCACCCCATCGCCCGCGGTGATGGCGTATTGCGAAGCCCGTGCTGGACGCAAACTCGACCTCATCGCCGCCGATGCCGACGCGAAATACGCGCAGGAATTTTCGCTGGACATCAGCCAATTCGTCCCGATGATTTCTCGCCCCGGTCATCCCGATGATACTGTGCCGCTGTCGGACATCGACCGGATTAAAATTGATTCGGCGTTTGTGGGCAGTTGCACTAATGGACGGATTGAGGATATGCGTGCGGTGGCAGAAGTGTTAAAAGGGCGCAAAGTCGCGCCGGGGGTGGTGTTGAAAATTGTTCCCACCACCGATGCGGTCTGGCGGCAGTGTTTGGATGAAGGGCTGATAAAAATTTTCAAAGAAGCGGGGGCGCTGGTGGGGAACGCCGGCTGCGCCGGTTGTGCCGCCGGACAAATCGGGCAGAACGGTCCCGGCGAAGTGACTATCAGCACCGGCAACCGCAATTTTGCCGGGAAACAGGGCAAAGGCGATGTGTATCTGGCCTCCCCGGCGAAAGTGGCGGCATCGGCAGTGGCGGGGTACATTACCACTTCCGACGCAATTCCCGCCGAACCGGAGGTGTTCATTCCTGTGTTGAGCAAGCCGAAACCGTTTGCGCCCGCCAAAAAAACGGTGGATACCGAAAGACCATCGGTGCTGGAGGGCAAGATCTGGCTGATTGAGGTAGACAATATTGACACCGATATGATTTTCCACAACCGCTATTTGGCCATCACCGACATTTCTCAGATGGGGCAGTACACCTTCGACAACTTGCGCGGGTGGGAAGGTTTTGCCAAAAAAGCCGAACCGGGCGATATTATCATCACCGGCAAAAATTTCGGCGCGGGCAGTTCGCGCCAGCAAGCGGTAGATTGTTTCAAGTCGCTGGGGGTGCAGGCGATTTTGGCGGAGTCTTTCGGCGCGATTTACGAACGCAATGCCATCAATGCCGCGTTCCCCGTGCTGACATTTGACAACATCGCCCCGCTGGGGTTAAAACAACGCGACCGCGTGCGGGTGGATTTGGAAAATGGCACCCTCACCAACTTGGAAAATGGAAAAACCATTATTGCCCGCAAATTCTCCAAAGTGCAGCTGGCAATCTACCAGCGCGGCGGACTGTTGGGGTAGTTATCAGTCATCGTAGTCAGTTATCAGTAAAGAAAACTGACTACTGATCACTGAAAACTGAAAACTGTGAACGGAGTGAACTATGGGACAAACATTCGTTGAAAAGATTTTTGGTGCACCGGTGGGGAGCATCGTTTTCAAACAGCCGGATTTGGTGCTGTCGCACGATAATACCGCCAGCATCGCCAAAACTTTCGCCAATATGGGCGGCGAGCGGGTGTTCGACCCGCGCCAACTGGTGACGGTGCTCGACCATAATGCCCCGCCGACTACCGCGAAACTCGCCAACGATTACAAATTCATCCGCGAGTTTGCCCTGCATCAGGGCGTGGAAAATTTCCACGATGCGGGCGAAGGTATCTGTCATCAATTAATGGCAGACCACGCCAGACCGGGGATGATCATCGTTGGCAGTGATAGCCATACCTGCACCAGTGGCGCGTTCAATGCCTTTGCCGCCGGCATCGACCGCACCGAGACGGCGGGCATCTGGCGGCGCGGCGAAACGTGGTTCCGCGTGCCGGAGACCATCAAAATTACCCTGCGCGGCGCACTGAAAGAACCGGTGGCGGCAAAAGATGTGGCGCTGTGGATTATGGGGATGATTGGCTCGGACGGCGCAAATTATATGGCAATTGAATATCACGGCGAGGGTGTGCAAACCCTTTCGCTGGCAGAACGGATGACGCTGGCGAATCTGGCATCGGAAATGGGGGCGAAAAATGCCGTCTTTCCGCCGGATGCGGTGCTGGCGGAGTTTCTCGCGGGCGAGATTAAGAATGGTGTGTGGGCAGACCCCGATGCACACTATGCCCGCGAAATCGAGTTGAACTTGGATGAGATTTTCCCGGTGGTTGCCGTGCCGCATCACGTGGATAACGTGAAAAGCATCGCCGACGTGGCCGGAACGCCCATTCAACAGGGGTTGATTGGCACCTGCACCAACGGGCGGCTGGAAGATTTGAGAATCGCGGCGGATATTCTGCGCGGCAAAAAAGTTGCGCCGGGTTTCCGCTTGCTCATCGGCCCGGCGTCGCGGAAAGTGTACCTGCAAGCCATGCGCGACGGCATTCTCGAAACGCTGGTGGAAGCGGGCGCGAACATCCTCTCGCCGTCGTGTGGGCCGTGCCTCGGCACGGGACAGGGCATCCCTGCCGACGGGGACAACGTGCTGTCCACCGCCAACCGCAATTTCAAAGGGCGGATGGGCAACAAAGAAGCGAATCTTTTCCTCGCCTCCCCTGCCACCGTCGCCGCGTCCGCGCTGACGGGCGTCATCACCGACCCGCGCGCCGTGGCAGGCACGGAAGTTTATCCCTATGCCAAAAAACAGAGCGCCACGGTGGACATCACCCCCGGCGACAACCGCCGCCTCAATGGTGTGTGGGCGTATCAGGACGCGGATAATTTGAACACCGACCAGATGTTTGCCGGTAATTTGACATACACTGTTGCCAGTGCAGAACCGGAGAAAATTCGCCCGCATCTGTTCGCCGGGTTCGACGCGAGTTTTGCCAAAACCGTGCAACCGGGCGATGTGCTGGTGTGCGGCGAAAACTTTGGTTGCGGCTCATCCCGCGAGCATCCCTCGGTGGGGTTGGCGCACGCGGGGGTGAAAGCGGTGATCGTCAAATCGGTGTCGCGTATTTTTTTCCGCTCGGCCATCAACCAGGGCTTGCCCATCATCGTGTTGCCGGAAGCCGTGAACGCCTACCGCCCCGGTGATGTAGTGTCGGTTGACTTGGCGGCGGGTGCAGTTTCCGTCCGCGATAGAATCTTCCATTTTGCGCCGCTGCCATCCAAGCTGATGGAAATTCTGGAAGCGCGGGGGTTGGTCAACTGGATAATGACGCATGGCGAGTGACGAATGACGAATTTCGAAACACCCGTAGACACTGCCAAAACTTCGCGTTTAACACCACAACAGACTGCGCTTCGGGTGCTGGCAGTGTTGTTTTCCATCGGCATTACCGTGGTTATTATTGCCGCGCGCGATTCCATCGGAAAATATGCCGCATATGGGTATCCCGGCGTGTTCATCATCAGTATGTTGGGCAACGCCACCCTCATCTTGCCCGCACCGGGTTGGGCGATTGTGGTCGCGGTGGGGGGGGCGCTGACCTCATCCTCGG
>CAYPUV010000183.1:0-8042 GCA_964413895.1 uncultured Anaerolineaceae bacterium | reverse complement strand
AAACTACACTGGCAATATTCTCCGCGACTACAGGCCTGCGAACCCCCCTGGTAAAAAAAACATTCCCCAGCGCAAACTACCCCAGCCTTGAAGCTATTGCCAAAGTGTTTTTGGCGGATGTTGCTTTTTCTGTGAGGCGAGCAAGTTTTGGGGTCGCCGGGCCGGTCGTACAGGGAACTGCCACCATCACCAACCTGCCGTGGGTCATTAGCGAATCGCGGTTGGCGCAATCACTCTCGCTCAGTTCCGTCCATCTTTTAAATGATTTAGTTGCTATTGCTCACGCTGTGCCGCTGCTTGAACCGGACGATGTGCAGACCATCAATCGCGGTGAATTGCTCCCCGGTGGAGCCATCGCCGTAGTTGCGCCGGGGACCGGCCTGGGTGAAGCATACCTCACCTGGGATGGGGCTACCTATCACGCCTACGCTTCGGAAGGAGGCCATACTGATTTTGCGCCCACCAACCCCCTGGAAATGGGATTATTGGTATATTTGCAAAAGCGCTACGGTCGGGTGAGTTACGAGCGCATTTGTTCAGGCATGGGATTACCCAATATCTACGCTTACCTTAAAGATAGTGGTTACGCGGCTGAACCGGCGTGGCTAACCCAGAAATTGGCCAACGCCAAAGACCCTAACCCCATCATTGTCAATGCAGCCCTGTCGCATGATGAGGCCTGCGTACTGTGTACCGCTACACTCAAAACATTTGTTTCCATTCTGGGGGCAGAAGCAGGCAATATGGCGCTGAAAGTGCTGGCTGGCGGCGGTGTGTATTTGGGTGGCGGCATTCCTCCCCGAATTTTACCTTTGCTCAAAACAGACCTGTTTATGACAGCATTCAGCAATAAAGGGCGTTTTTCAGAAATGTTGCGCCGCATTCCGGTTCACGTTATCCTTAATCCCCAAGCCGCTTTATTAGGGGCAGCAGGGTATGGGTTGAGCCTTTGACAAAGGTTAAAACCAGGAATAGTGATTGTAAATTTGTGGGGTACTCATAGCGAGTACCCCATTTGTATTCACGTCAATTTTACTGACAACGGGCGCTAAACCGACTATTATAGTGTGGGAGGCGTGTCGTAATATTTGTTAGCTTGGATCCACTGTCGCCGGGTCCAAAAAAACGTATAGCGTGGGGCTGATTATGACGCAATCAAACAAACTGCCAGAAATGTCGTTTCGCCGCACTCGAAATTTCATTTTGGGGATCGCACTTGTATGGACAATGCTGCTAATTATGGTATTGTCATGGACGCTGTACCAATTTCAACCGTTGTTGCCGGTCACGTTTCAGACCGCACAAGCAACGGGAACGCTGTATGCTGGTTTTGGCGTTTTGTGGCTGCTGGGTTTGGCGGTGGGTTTTTGGGTGACGAAACAATATACTGTTCAGCGCAAAGCATTGCAGCAAGCATTAACGCGCAGCGAAACCCGTTATTGGAACCTGGTCGACGGGGTACTTTTGGGGTTGTATCGTGTTGATGCAATGGGGCAGTTTTTGGAGGTTAATCTTGCTCTGGTTGATATTTTGGGTTACCCAGACCGCGCGTCACTGCTGGCGGAAAACCTATTCTCAATGTACGTCGATGTGAACCAGCAAGAACATTGGCGCTATTTTATTAATGAGCATGACACAGCGCATAATCTGGAAATGCAACTTCGACGTTATGATGGCAATATGGTGTGCTGTTTGCACAACACACGGGTAATACGTGACAAACAGGGAGAAGTTCAGGCGTTTGAGGGCAGCATTGAAGATATTACGGAGCGCAAAAAATCGCTGGCAGAAATCAAGCGTCTGAAAGAGTTTAACGAAGAGATTGTGCAAAATATCTCCGAGGGCATTCTTTTGCAAGATGTTCAGGGGAACATCACCTTTGTCAATCCTGCTACCGCCACGATGCTGGGATACACCCCGCAAGAATTAATCGGAAAGCACTGGACGACTATCACCCCGCCAGACCAGTACCACGTTGTTGAGCAGGCAGATCAACGCCGACGTGAGGGCAAGAGCGATCATTATGAATTGGAGATTATTTGTAAAGATGGCTCCCGGTTAACGGTTATTACCAGTGGCAGTCCCCGATTTATTGATAAAACCTTTGTGGGCACGTTAGCGGTACTCACCGACATTACCGAACAAAAACAAGATGAAACCGCCCTGGCCAATATTAACGAAGAACTGGAGTATGCGTTGCTCAGGGCCAACGAACTTGCCGTGGCTGCCGAAAAAGCCAATCAAGCTAAAAGTGAATTTTTGGCGAATATGAGCCACGAAATTCGCACCCCGATGAACGGCATCATTGGGATGACGGAGCTGGCTTTGGGCACTACCCTCACCGACGAACAGCGCGATTATCTGTTGGCCGTGCAAACCTCCGCTGAGGCGCTATTAAGCTTGCTCAACGACATTTTGGATTTCTCAAAAATAGAGGCCGGCAAACTGGAACTGGAAGAGATTGATTTTGATCTGGGACAGGTTGTTGAGCAATTGGCAGATATTATGGTGCAGCGCGCTGTACAAAAGAACCTGGAACTACTTTTGTACCTCCACCCTGACATCACAACCGCCGTGCGCGGCGACCCTCTGCGGCTCCGGCAGGTGTTGGTAAATTTGGTGGGCAATGCCATCAAATTTACAGATGAGGGTGAAGTGGTTGTTGAAATTGAACAAACAAGCCAGGATGATGAGACCATAGAGTTTCGTTGTTCTGTGTCCGACACGGGGATTGGGATCCCCGAAGAGAAAAAGAACCTGGTTTTTGAAAGTTTCGCTCAGGCGGATGGCAGCACTACCCGTCGCTACGGGGGTACAGGGTTGGGGTTGGCAATTTCAAAGCAGCTTGTGGAACTGATGGGTGGCCACATTCAGGTAGATAGTAAAGTGGGTCGAGGCAGTAAATTCACGTTCACCATAATCCTTAAACGGGGTAAGACAAAACCGGTCAGCCAACCGCACCAATCATCCCTGGAGGGGTTGCGCGTGCTGTGTATTGATGACAATGCCACCAATCGGCGTATTTTGAGAGACACCCTGCATTCGTTTGGCTGCAAACCAGAGGTAGTGGCTGACGGCAGCACAGGATTGAATAGACTGCTTCCGGCTGCAGACCAGAACATCAGCTTTGACCTTGTTTTGATTGATGTGCAAATGCCGCAAATGAACGGCATAGAGGTGTTGCAAGTCATACGTCGTACCGCACAACTGGCACACTTGCCCGTTGTTTTGCTCACATCTGTTGACAATCTCAACACCGTTGCCAGTCGCAAAGATTTGAATTGGTCGGCTTATCTCACCAAACCCATCAAACAGTCGCAACTGCTCAATGCAATGATGATCGCTGTGGGGCAAGCGACGCCTACAGATACGGCGGGGCAAACATTACCTCCCGCAGAAGCAGTGACCGATGGCGCGCCCTCCCTGCGAATTCTGCTGGCGGAAGATAACGAAATCAACCGTCGGCTGGCCACAATTATGTTTGAACGAGAAGGCTACCACGTTGTTTGCGCTGAAAACGGCAGAGTGGCGCTGTCGCTGCTGGAGCAACAAGAAATTGATTTGATTTTTATGGATGTGCAAATGCCAGAGATGGATGGTCTGGAAGCGACAGCCGCTATTCGCGCCGAAACGAAATGGGCAAATATTCCGATTATTGCGATGACCGCACACGCGATGAAAGGAGACCGGGAACATTTTTTATCGGCGGGAATGGATGATTACGTCACCAAGCCAATCCGCACCAAAGAAGTTCTGGCAGCCATTGAACGCCAACGCAAGCGGATCAAAGTCTCGCCACCTGCTCCGCCGTCGTCCCGTTCAAATGGTCGGGCCGCTAATGCGGAGCTAGAGATATTAGACCCCACCGGCCCGATGGAATGGCTGGACGGGGATACGGCGGTATTCGGTGAACTACTGACCTTCTTTCTGAACGAAAGCAAGGAGTACATCTCTCAACTTGCTGTGGCAATTGCAAACGCCGATGCTCAACAGGTTAACCAGCTTGCTCACAAATTAAAGGGATCATCGGCCAATATGGGAGCCAATCGATTGAGCGCAGCGGCGCACCAATTGGAACAAATTGGAGCGAGTGAAGACTTGTCCGGCGCAGAAGCGACCTTAACCGTTGTCAGACAAGAAATGATTGCGCTAATAGAGCGCGCCAGTGCTTTTTTAGGCGATACGGCTGCCAGCACCACTGTGCCTGAACTTGAAACCACGTAAAAGTACATCAGCGTTCACTGTCGCTTGTGATGTTGGAGCCGGTAATATTTCCGCACAAATTAGAGCTTTGCGTTTAAGTGGATTTCAATTATTAACGCATCTTACGCAGTATCGAGAAATTTGTTATCAAAATCTTGAAATGAATGCTATTTCTTGCCTCTCATCCCCCCATCCCCCCTTCTCCCCATTGGGGAGAAGGGGGGTGGTTACACCGAATTTTTGAAATACCACTGCTGGGTTTGAGCTAATTCGCAAATGGCACTAAAATACCTATGTTTGCAAATGTGATCTTCAGCAAAGAAAAGGAGCTGTGAATCTATGGACGCGCGTGTGCAAAAAATGGCCCATGCTATTATTCACTATTCTACCGCAGTAAAACCGGGCGAGCGTGTATTAATCCGCGCCACCAGCCCTGCGGGTGAGCCTCTGGCGCAAGCTCTATATCAAGAAGCATTGCGGGCCGGGGCCTATGCCTTTACCTACATTCACTTGCGAGATGAACACAGCCTGGCGTTAGAGGCTGCTGCCAACACCAACCTGCTGAGCGCAGCCAACCCAATGCTAGAGCTGATGTACCAAACCAGCGATGTTGTCATTAGAATTGAAGCTTCAGAAAACCCCGCCGCGCTGTCAAGCTACCCTGCGGACCGACAAAAAGCGCTCGCTAAAGGCACCGGTGCAATTCTCAACGTTCAAATGGTCCGCGAAGGCGCAGGCAGCCTGCGCCGGTGTACCACCCTGTATCCCACACAAGGATACGCCCAGGCCGCCGGGATGTCTTTGCCGCAGTATGAGGAGTTTGTCTACCGGGCGTGCAAGCTCCACTTGGACGACCCCGTGGCCGGCTGGCTAGAAGTTTCGGCAGAACAGCAACGTCTGGTAGATTATCTGGCTGGCAAAAAACATCTCCAGGTGCGCGGCAAAAATATCGATTTGCAAATGTCCATCGAGGGCCGAAAATTCATTAACTCCAATGGCAAAGCCAATTTCCCCAGCGGTGAGATTTTCACCGGCCCTGTAGAAAACAGCGTGAATGGATGGGTAAAATTCACCTATCCGGCATACTATGGTGGCAATCGGGTAGATGGTGTTTCGTTGACCTTTGAAAACGGTATCGTGACCCAGGCTACCGCCGAAAAGAACGAGGTGTTTTTGCTCAGCACCATTGATACCGACCCCGGCGCGCATCGATTGGGTGAGTTTGCCATTGGTACGAACAAAGATATTCAGCAATTTACCGGCTCAATTTTGTTTGATGAGAAAATTGGGGGGACTGTCCACATGGCATTAGGACAAGGATACGTTCAAACGGGCAGCGTTAACAAATCTGCCATTCACTGGGATATGATTTGCGATATGCGAGACGGCGGCGAAATATTGGTTGACGGTGAACTGTTCTATCGCAATGGTGAGTTTGTGGTTTAAGGGGATCTCCGTTGTCTTTGATCATTAAAAAGCCGCACGAGCATTTAGAGAGGATGCATTTGTTATGACCCAAACGCAATTTTTCGCGGAAGCTGTTACGTGCCCGGTGTGCCGCACAAAATTTACTTCCTTGCACATCCGTTCGAATACATTGCGGCCTAAAGAGCAACATAGCGATTTTCATATTGAGTATTACGGAGCCAGTCCCAACCATTATCTGGTGCAAGTGTGTCCCAATTGTTTCTACGCCTCGTATCGGCCCGATTTTGCAAAAGTATATGGCCACACCCGAAAATTGTTGCAGGAAGATGAAGAAACGAGAAAAATGCAATTTGGACATTACGATTTTAGTGGACTTCGCAGCCCGGAGATTGTGCAGACATCATATGAGCTGGCGTTGCATTGCTACCAACTTCGCAAAACCAAGCGCATTGGATTGCAAGCGAGCCTGTATTTGCATATGGCCTGGTTGGCAAGAGAGGAAAATCAACCTGAGCAAGAAAGACGTTATTTGGAAAGTGCCTTAGAAAAATATAGCCAGGCCTTTGCACATGACGTCGGCAATTTGCCGAAAGATGAAATTAAGCAAACCTACTTGTTAGGCGATCTGTCGTTGCAGCTGGGCCAACCGGCCGAAGCTGTCCGTTGGTTTCAAACCGGGTTACGCCATTCCGCCATTAAAGAGTATCCCGGACTGGCCCGGCGGATCAGAGCTCGTTGGGAAGATGCTCGCCACCAGACAGAATGAGCCGCGTTTGAGAACACTTGCTAACGGCCACGAATCGGAAAAACGGCTCGTGGCTTTTTTTTATGGCAGGAGTTTCTTCCCCTATATAATCCCCTCAAAATATGATATGATAGAAAAACACAACCTCGTCCTATTCATAACAGCGCATAATTTTTTGTAATGACCGATCTCCACCGTGTAGTTCGTCCTTTGTACAGTTTTCAGTATAATGTGCGTATCCAGGCAATAGTATCTCTAAAATTTAATCATCCCAATACGATTATTTTAGGTTAAAAAATGACGCAATCTCGCCAAAATCACATCTTTACAAAATTATCAGCATATTTGCCGTCGCATTTGAGCGACCGTTTAACGCCCCACCTCACCCCCGATGATGCATTGACGGTTTCTATTCACATCACCTCATTACGCAACGTTCTCTCAACCTACTTGCCGCGTTACCTGGTGAATCTTATTGGCCTAGACCCCACACCGGGGCAGGTAGGGGGCGGCTTCCGGTACGGCGCGGTGATGTTTGCCGATGTTTCCGGCTTTACCGCGATGTCAGAGAAACTATCGGCGTTGGGCAAAGAGGGCGCAGAAGAAATCACCGGCGTTGTCAATGGCTATTTTGATACAATGCTGGAGGTTAGCGCCAGCTATGGCGGCGATCTGTTGAAGTTTGGCGGTGATGCATTACTGCTGTTTTTTGAGGGGAAAGACGGTGCAGCGCGCGCAGTGGTTACAGCCCAGGCGATGCAAAAATCAATGAGCCGGTTTATGCGCGTCAAAACATCGCAGGGGGAATTCCCGTTGCGGATGAGCATTGGTATCGGCAGTGGCCCCGTTTTTTTAGCCCAGTTGGGTTCCGCGGAAAGTATGGAATATGCAGCGATGGGCCGTGCGCTGGCAAATATGGCTCAGGCCGAAAATCAAGCCTCGGCAGGGCAGATCATTGTTGATGAGTCAACCTATGAGGCGACCCGGCGCATGGCATCTTACACCCCGGCAGACGGCTTCTGGCTGTTGAACAGCGTGTCTACGGCGATGGTCCCGGTTGTTCCAGCCGCCCCGCCCACGAATGTGCCGCCGGCGTTGCTGGGCGCAGATGTTGCTGCCTTGCTCGATAACGCCCTGTCTCAAATCAATGTGATTGAGGGGTTGCGTCCTTTTATTCCCCAACAACTTCTCGACCGGCTGATAATTGATCCGCAACGCCCCACCGTCCCCGGCTCCCATCGGCCTGTTACCGTAATGTTTGCCAATTTCTACGGCATCAATGGAATTATTGAAACGCTTGGCTCCACACACGAAGCCGCCATAACCCAAATCCTGAACACCCATTTTGTTACAATGAGTCGCATCATTGGGCGGTATGGGGGCGTGGTGAACAAAGTAGACACCTATGCAATTGGCCACAGAATTATGGCCCTCTTTGGTGCATTGCGGGCTCATGAAGACGACCCTCAGCGAGCAGTACGGGCGGCACTGGAAATGAACCAGGCCTTAAAAAAAGTTAATCGGCAAACAGCACGAATTTTGGCAGATATTCCTCACCTGCCCGTTGATTTTGGCGACGCTCCGCTTCAGCAGCGCATTGGCCGTAACAGCTGCTTTGTGTTTGCTGGAAACGTCGGCTCAGATGAACGCCACGAATACTCGGTGA
>CAYPUV010000182.1:0-8202 GCA_964413895.1 uncultured Anaerolineaceae bacterium | reverse complement strand
CCCCACGTCCGTCCTCTGTCGGTTGAGAAGCGAAACTCGCGATGGGTACTTTTGTCACCCGCCCAAATTACATAAATGGTATCTCCATCAACTATTAGCGACGGTTCGGCCATACTCAACTCATCGTTCGTTTCATCCGGATCGTCAATTGAAATGGGCAACGACCAGGTGTAGCCACCATCGAGGGAGTGGGCATAGCGCACAGCCTGGCCTATGTTGCTACTTTGGTCAAGATAGTGCCATACAACGTGAATGCCATCTCTATCATCTAATTGGGCGCGCAATACCAGCGGCGCCTCTCCGGCAGGAATGTCACGATCTAACCATAGAGGGTCACTCCATGTTCGGCCCTGGTCTTCAGAGCGAATGTAATATACGCCAGGTGCATTTCCAACGAAGTTGGAATATAGCAGATGAAAAACATTTTGAGAATCAATCAATAATTGTGTGTGAAATGCTTTTATGTCAATTTTAACTGGTTTGGACCAGCTTTTGGCGGAATCGGTGCTGTATGCTGGTGTACCGGAATAATAGATAGACCCGTTGATCCCCGTCACCCACGCCAAATATAGCAATCCATCACGACCCATTGCGGCGGATAACCCTCCAAAATCGCCGCCGGATTGTGATGCAAAAATATCTAGCGGTGTGGACCATTTTTCGCCATCAAAACGCGCGTGCTGAATAATGGCACGCCTGTCTGAAAACCCCGTTTCCACCCAAAAAACGTGCATATTCCCATAGGGGTCGGGTAGCATTACGGTTGTGCGGTTGCTCACCTCCCCTTCTGCACTGGACAAACGCATCGGCGCCGACCACTGGTTTCCCTGTACCTGGGCCTGTGTTATTCCAGTTCCTAAAGATAATAACAGTATGATGATGGCTATTATTAGAAAAGCGTGGTTTTTGAGCATAATTTTTGCTAGTTACCTGTAGTTTACAAAACGCTGTAGTAGATGTCTTCTAATTTTTTGATGGTTTCTTCCCAAGAATGCTGGTCAACAGCCTGTTGACGAGCGTTTTGGCCGAATTGGTTTCGCAGAGCAAGGTTGTTAAATAATGCAGTTATTGCCATTGCAAGTTCCTGTACATTGCCTGGTTCAACCAGCACCCCGTTGTATCCATCTTGAATCACCTGGGCAACCTGCCCGTCGCGCGAGGCGACAATCGCCTTGCCCGCTGCCATATATTCATACAACTTCAACGGTGAAAACCACAACTCTTGGGGTAGTTGTGGATAGGGAATAACGGCTACGTCCATTGCTGCCAGCAACTTCGGCACGCGCACCTGCGGCACAAAACCGGTGATGGTGACGGCGTGCGCCAACCCCAGCTTCTCAATCATCGCCTCTACCGCTGGGCGAGTGGGGCCATCGCCCACCAGCAAAAGCCTGGCCTGGGGAACGGACTGCCGTACCCTGGCAAACGCTTCGACGAGCAGTTCAACGCCGTGCCATTTTTGAAAGCCCCCCACAAAACCGGCGACCGGTACATTGCCCAGATGCAGATCGGCACGAACAGAGGCCGGGTCATACTCCTGTCCAAACACGCTAATATCCACGCCATTGGGTAAAACCACAATTTTTTGTGGGTCCACCTGCCAAACGGTTACCAACTGTTGTTTTGCTGCATCGGACACGCAAATAATTTTGCGGGCCAGTTTATAGGTTAAGCTGGCTTCCCACCTGGCCACACCGGCGTGCAAACCGCGCAGCGATTTACCCACCATATCGCTTTCCAGAAGTAAATCAGCATCCACAGAGAGCACATAAGGCATTTCCAAGCGCTGGCAGGCCAGGGCGGCCCCTAAACTGAACAAGCCACCGTATTCATGGCACAGCTCGTACTCTGGGACACATCGCACACACGCTTCAAAAAACCGCGCCGAATCAAACAGGGCGTAGTAGGGTATGTGCGTCATACGCTGCATGCGACGGCAACCACTCTCCAGCAACATGAACGGACGAGTTCCGGTAAGGCCCAGTGGCACTACTCCAAACTCATTCAAGCGCGAAATATCATTTATTTCCCGGACTGTACGCCCTTTTAACGTTAAAATGCTCACCCGATGCCCGGCCTTGTGTAATCCATCCAGGGTACGCTTTATTAAAATTGCCGGGCCTACATCTGATGCCAGGTCATTACCGGCATTTTGAATGGCATAAGCTATCTTCAATGAACGTGACATGATTACGCTTAACTCCGTAACGTAATGCGAATTGCGTTTGTGCTGCACACAACCCGGTTACCCGGCAAAGACAATCGGTTTAAGTTTAGCCGACCGGATACCTATTTTTTGAAGTCGATTGGTGTGCCGCCATTGCCTGGCTTTGCGCACAACACCCTGCAACGGACCGACTCCGTTGTGGGTCATATCCAGTCGATGCGTTGCGGCCAGGCGTAAGGGGTCGGGGTACATTGCCAGTTCAATAGGATTATGGTCATAAAACTGATACAAGCGCTCATAAGCCGCTGCAATATCTGCGCCAACGTCTTGAACCTGGTTGTGGAATGTTGCTTGTTGCTGTTCTGCCACTAAAAGTTGTTGCCGAATATGCTGTCCAATGTTCCCCGTAGTTTGCGCAAGTAAAATCAGGGGGATAAGGAATTCTTTGGGCAAAAGCCCCGTTAAAACGCCGGTTTCCGTACGATATTGCTGCACCAATGCCGGGATACTGGCCTCCCGTGGAAAATCGAAGAACAGGTAATTGCCCTGTTGAAATTGTCCCACCAGGGTTAGCTGCCCCGACCAGCGTTGCGGTGTGTAAATATCCCCCAAGGTATTTGCGGCATAATCTGCCAGATTTTGCACCAGTTGTCCTGAAAGCTCCGCTGCTGCATCCATTAATGTTTCCAGTGCGGCGAACCTTTGTGTCACGGGGTTCTCAAACCACTCTCGTTGCAACGTATCTACGGCCGCAAAGAAGTTTTGATGATCGGTCAAAGTGTTCAACCCCAGTATTTGCCCCTGAGTACAGGCATGGCGCAGCGCATTCACCACCTGAATAGACAACCGCACATCTAAAAACTCTCGCTGCCGCAGGTAGAAGAAAATCCGGGGATAGCGAAAGCAAATCATTAGCAAAGTCAGGGCGATGTAAAGATTCAAGCGGGAGTTGTGATCAATCTGGGGCCATGGGGAACCGTAATGGCATTTAAATTCTCCCAACAACGGATACAACTTCCACAAGTGTGGTTGTAAATCAGTTGGGATGATGATGGCGTTGTGCGAAAGAATATAGCTGGTTTCCTCTGAAAAGTAATCGTACCCGTAAGTGCGTAAAATCGGCTGGGTCAGCGATTCTCTGACCACAACGATAAAATCAAGGTCTGAAATTCCAGGGTTGCGCACCGACCCAAACTGGTATATTCCCAGCACATCGGGGTGAGCCGAGTATTTTACTAAAAACTCATCCAGCGCACGATTGTATGCAGCTACTGCTAAAGGGCGCGGGCGAAATCGATACTCCATGTAAAAACTCCTCAAAACATTACCCCAGGATGTATTCCATACTCGCGCTGGCTAATGTTGCTACATTGGCAATGAAGTGCCGCATTTTGTCGGGGTGAACATCCCACAAAGGGTTTCCAACGCGGTTCAGCCACTGATAAGGTCTGGACTGGAGCAAATGCGCCCCTGCATAGGGGTTAAACCCTGTGAGTTGCCGTATTGCGTATTCGAGCCGGGTATGATTGGCGCACGTTCTCATCCAGCGGGTTGGTTCATCCAAACAGCGCCAGTTCAGTTCCGGGGCCGATTGTCTGGCCAGTGCAAACGATTCTCGTTTGTAGCAACGGATCCCCTGCGCCTGCAAAAAATACAACGGCAACGTGAAGGCTTTGTGAAACAGCAATTTGGCTTCTTTTTGGGTTTTGGGCAGGTTTCCAGAGGTATGGACCCTGATAATGTGTTCCGTCTGCTGTCGAAATGTATCCAACCTCTCTGCACGATCGTTCCGGCAAGTTATAATTGCTGTTTCGTCGCCCTCAAGCAGAGAGTAGGCATAATCAAAAAGGATCAGCGGGAAAAAATATTCTGGATACCAGTGCAAATCGGCCCAGGTAATAATGAAGAATCCATGCAATTGCAATGGGTCAATTTGAAAAAGATGTTTTTGCCATTGCAATATTTGCTGTCTGACCTTTAACAAAACCGCAGGGTCGCTAAAACATGCGGGAGACAATACCAGCAGCACATCCGCGTCACTCCATCCCGGTATAAAATCGTGTGTGGCGTAACTTCCAAATAAATAAGCCCCCCAAAACAACGCGCGGTTTGTTTCCAGCGCTTGCCGAAGTGCTGCCAGCGGTCTAAGGTGGGTTCGCTGTTCGGAGATGTAATTTGCAGGGTCGAACACGGTACAGGCCGGTTTTACCTTTTGCGTTTGGGCTGGAAGGTTGGCTATTGCTTGAAAATCCCCATAAAACGCACACAGAATTTCGGCGGCCTGGTAGCTAGCGATTTTGCCAGGTGAGACGTCGCCGGCAATCTGGTTCAAGCGCGTGCGGAATGTTGACAATTCCTCTCCGCGATAATCTTCAAAACGAGCAAGCTCCCTGTCCAGGGCCACCAAAGGGTCGATGGAATGGTGTGCGGGGATGCGCCACCCGCTTCGCCAGGGCCAAAAGCCCAGAAAATCCCCTAATTGACGGTGCATCAGGTTTTGCGCCCGTCGAACATAGGCTTGTTTTTCAATTTCAAACGTCCGAGCGATTTTGACCTTCGGTTCACTGTTGTCTACTACTTGTTGTGTATTATGCATAAACTCCAACGTTTCAGTTGTATTTGTTTCCTGAACCTGAGGCTGGTTCAGGCAGGGAGTATCCACCGTTCAGGCAAGCACACGTTTCCCGGCCACCGTTCTTTCACCACGGGCCGCCCGCGAATATGCCCATCTGCCACCGCGAACATCGCCGCTGCATCCACATGGTCTTGCAATACACCATCCGCCCGAATGCCGGCATTAATGCGGTATCGACCGGGAACCAGTAATAATTCATCAATATGACAAATGGCTTGTGCTCCGATTTTTGCTTCGCGTTTATCGTTTGGCCCGGTCACGCTACTGTTAAAGAATGTTACCGGCTGCCCGTAGTGGTCGTAAATAACAAAGTAAAGATTTACGTCGTGGATTGCGGAAGGAATGTCGCTCATGTGAAACACAAAACGGGCCGCTTGCCCCGGTGATAGTGTTGCATCGCCGGCCCCGTTGCCCGTGGAGATGTCAATACCTGTAAACCGAATGGCCCCCGCCCCCCGACGGTCGGTGCGCGCCTTCAGGTCTTGTGTACCGGCCTGCTCTAACGAGCGCAAGTAAGCGCTCACAGCTTCATCGACCGTACTGACCACTGACAGTTTCCCTGAATCGATGAATATGCCGCGCTGGCACAGAGTTTGTACCAGTCCCATATTGTGGCTTACAAATAGAACAGTACGCCCCGCTTCTGCCACATCATCCATTTTACCCAGACATTTTTTTTGAAAAGCAATATCTCCCACCGCCAACACTTCATCAACCAGCAAAATCTCTGTTTCCAGGTGAGCGGCCACGGAAAATGCCAGACGCACATACATGCCACTGGAGTAATGCTTTACTGGCGTATCAATAAACGCGTCGATTTCGGCGAAGTCAACAATTTCATCGAACTTGCGGATAATTTCTTCTTTTCTCATCCCCAGAATGGCCCCGTTTAGGAAGACGTTTTCCCGTCCGGTCAATTCGGGGTGAAAGCCCGTGCCCACTTCCAGCAAAGAACCGACTCGCCCGTAAATGCGCGCTTCGCCGATGGTTGGCTCGGTAATGCGGGAGAGGATTTTCAACAGCGTGCTTTTCCCCGCCCCATTGCGGCCAATAATGCCCACAACTTCACCGTGGTTTACGGTGAAGGACACGTCTTTTAAGGCCCAGAACCTTTTGTGCAACTCAGCCGCGCCGGTAGCCTCACCCCGCAGCAAACTGGCCGCTCGACGGAAGGGGGTGTGGAACATATCCACCACCTGTTCGCCCAGCCGGTCGTATGTTTTTTGTGGCCCACCGATGAAATATTGTTTACCGATGTTCTCTACTTGAATAGCGATGTTGCTCATCTTGTCTCCTATGCTACATCCGCAAACGTGCGTTCCATCCGGCGGAAATAGAACGCGCCGCTCACCAGCAACCCAAGCGCCACTAGCGATGAAACAATGATAATGGGGCCGGGTGCGGTATCCGTGCCCAACAGTGCCCAGCGAAACCCTTCTACCACCCCTGCCATCGGGTTGATACCGTATACGGTGCGCCAGGGTTCTTCCAACAGGCTACTGGGGTAGGCAATGGGAGAGGCGAACATCCACGCCTGTGCAAGGAAGGGGACCACATAGCGCACATCGCGGAATTGAATATTCATTGCCGCAAGCCACAACCCCACGCCCAGCGAGGTTGCCAGAGCGAGCAGTAGAAACAGCGGCAGCCAGATAACATTGAGCGTTGGAACTTTACTGTAGTACAGCATCATTCCCAACAAAACGATGAAGGCCAGCGAAAAATCCACCGCCCCCGACAGCACCGTCGCCACGGGCACGGTAAGGCGTGGAAAATATATTTTTTTAACCATATTGGCATTGGCCACCAAACTATTCGACGCCTGAACCAGGGCATTGGCAAAAAATGTCCAGGGAACCAACGCTGCGTAGCTGAAAATGGGATACGGCAAGCCATCGGAGGGAACCTTCGCCAATCGTCCAAAGAAAAGACTAAAGATAACCATTGTAAAGAACGGCTGAATAATAGCCCACGACACGCCCATAATGGTTTGCTTGTACCGAATTTTGATGTCGCGCCACATAAAAAAATACATCAATTCCCGGTACTCCCACAGCTCGCGCAGGTTAAGTGACACCCATCCCTTTGAGGGTTTTATCACCGTGACGGGCAAATCGTCGGGTGGCAACGCTAATTTTTTGTTGACCGGATACGTATTTGTGGTTTGCATAAAGGTTCGCGCCTTTTATACTCAGTTTAAGGTTTTCAGGAACGCCGCCAGTTGCTGTGTGGTTACCTGATCCCCATACGCCGAAGGGTGCATCCACACATCGGCAAACAGGTAGTGGTCCTCTCGATAACACGGACCGCCCGGTTTGTTTTGGCACGCCTGTCGAAATGTCGGCAGCAAATCGAGTGTTGGAATACCCTGTTCAGCAGCCTTTTGAATAAGTACCGTTTGTGGAACTGTGGGAAAGTTCTCATCTACTACTTGAAATTCTAGCGGAAATAACACCAGGACAAAATTGGCATGGTGTGCTTTGGCCACCTGAGCCATTGTAGTGATCCAACCCCACACCTCATCCCAGCGTGGCGCAGTCGGGTCTAGCGGGAAATATGCGTCCGCTTCCGTAGGCGGGTCAATTACACCGATGCGATCTCTGCCTGCGGCGCGCGCCTGTACCCAGCGCCACGTCACCGAAAGGAATGGCCAGCTATACGTGTGCGTTCGCAGCCACTCAACTACTGGCGGGCGTTTGTGGGTTTTCAAAGCGTTTTTGCCATAAATATCATTTACAATAGTCACATCTAGCAGAATCAAATCCGGTTGATATTTCACGCCTTCCGCTTGCAAAAAAGACAGCTCGTTTTCAGGATTCCACCCCGGCACCCCGGCATTAATCACCTCAAAGCGAGTCCCATCCGCAGCCTGTCGATTCAGCAGTTTTTCCAGTTGTTTGCCATAAGTTTCCTCCTGGCGCACGCCCCAGCCCATCGCCACCGAATCGCCCAGGTTGAGGATGCGCACCGTGTTCAGTGGCTTTTGGAAGGGGATTTCAACGTCGCGCAGGCCGTGGCTATTAATATCTACGGGGATGCGCTGCCACACATAATGGCTGCCCGGTTTCATCAACGTGTACCCCGCCCCTGGCTCAGAATATTCCACCAGATCAATACGCCGCGAAGCCACCAATTCCCAGGCATAGGGACCATTTGCTTCCTTGTGTTCCCACACAAACGCTACACCCTCAAGCACGCCCAACAAAAACAAAGGGCCAACGATAACCATTCCCAGTTTCAGTAACAATTCTGCCGCTTTACTCAAAGATGTTGTTTTGGGTAGGGAAGGCGTTGCCTGCAACACAATTCGACCTCTGCCGAGAAGCTGACTCTATGGCCTGTTCTATGCGCTACCGTGAGCATTCTCTCTAACTTTTTTAATTCTAGCTGGAAAGTCTAG
>CAYPUV010000181.1:0-8256 GCA_964413895.1 uncultured Anaerolineaceae bacterium | reverse complement strand
TACAGTTGCCAATCGGGGGATGTTAGAAGGTACGTTGTTCGGTTTATCGGTCAGTCCGGGACAGGCTCAGGGCGTGGTGAGTTTTTTGAGCGATTATGATACTCTGGAACAAATCCCCAAAGGGCACATATTGGTTGCCCCTTCCACCGACCCGGCTTACCTGCTTTATTTCCCCTTGGCAGCAGGATTAATTGTGGAACGGGGCGGCATGTTGTCGCACGGATCGATTATTGCCAGAGAGTTCGGGCTGCCGGCAGTGTCGAATATTGATGCGCGTCGCCAACTTCACCCCGGTGACCGTGTTCTGCTGGATGGCAGCACCGGCGTGGTGCAGGTGCTGGAGCGAGTAGCGTAGCTACTTCTTCTCAAAATCCATAAAGCGATAGCCAACGCCACGCTCGGTGATGATGTATTTGGGGTGTGCGGGGTCGGTTTCTATTTTTTGGCGCAAATAGGTAATGTACAGCCGCAAGTAATGCGTCTCCTCCCGGTATTCGTGCCCCCACACCTTTGCCAACAACGTTTCGTGCGGAATTGTCCATCCGGCGTTTGTGACCAGGTGGTACAGCAATTTGAACTCGATGGGGCGCAGTTTTATTTCTTTGCCGCGGACAATTACCTGTCGTTTGTTCAGATCAATTTGCAGATTGTCATCCACTGCAATCATACCCCTGTCAATGGGCGAGGCGGCCTCGGTGCGGCGCAGAACTGCCCGAATGCGGCTGGCAAGTTCGCGGGGGCTGAACGGCTTGGTCACGTAATCGTCTGCGCCCAGGTCTAGCCCCTTCACCCGTGAATCTTCATCGGAGTTGACCGTGAGCATTATCACGGGGACGTTCGAGATTTCGCGGATGAGACGCAGCGCTTCAAACCCATCCATGCGAGGCATCATCACGTCTAGCACTACCAGGTCTGGCAGGTCGTCGCGTACCCGTTCCACGGCTTGCATCCCATCTTCTGCTTCAATGACCCGGTAGCCTTCTAAATCAAGGTTCATTTGCATAAAACGACGCATTCGCGCTTCATCATCCACAATCAAAATCAGTTTTGAATCTGGTTTCACCGGCATAGTTTTCTCCATTTCTCCAATGGACAATTGAAATTGGCAATGAGTAATTGTTAATTTTGCATTACTCGTTGTACTTTGGTAGTTCTACCCAGAAGGTGCTTCCTTCTCCCGGTGTGCTCTCTACCCACACCGACCCCCTGTGAGCCTGTACCACCGCTTTCACCAGGAATAGTCCCAGCCCGGTTCCCGGAGCTTGCCGGGTTAATCCGCTGTCAACCCGATGGAAGCGTTCAAATATCTTCTCATGTTCTGCGGCTGGAATGCCTATCCCCTGATCTGATACATAAAGCCGCACCGTGGTTTTAAGATTCTGGCCTCCCGCGCGGATGACGCCTCCTTTGGGACTGTATTTAATGGCATTGCTCAATAAATTGGTCAGTACCTGGTTTAACCGTTCATAATCGCCGGGGATTTGCGGGAAATCAGGGGGGAAGTCAAGTTCAAATTGATGGTTGTCTGTGGTAGCTTTGAGCGTTTCAATAGCGTGTTGGGCCATTTCTGGAAGGTATACTTCAGATATGCGCAGTTTCAGGCTTCCTGTTTGCAAGCGGCTGGCTTCTAAAAAATTGGTGATCAGGGTATTCAGTTTATCTGCTTCTTCTTCAATAACCTGTAGTCCTTCCATAACTGTTTGCCGTTCCCAGTTGGCGTCTTCACGAGCCAGTGTGCCGGCATAGCCTTTGATAATGCTCACCGGCGTTTTTAGTTCGTGGGAAATGACGGCCAGTAGTGTTTCCTTTAAATCATTGGCTTCGTGTTGGCGAGAAACGTCCCTGAGATTGGCGATGTACTGATAGATTTCGCTTTCGTCATTGAACTGTGGCGCGTATTTATCGGCGAAGGCAATTTTTACGCCATCTTTGCGAGCATAATAACCTTCAACGTAAAGTTGGCCGTTCTTTGGTGCGTTGAGGATTGGGCATTGGGTGTGGCAAACGCTCACGCCCTGTTTCGTTTTCAGGTTCAATACATCATAACAAGGGCGACCGATTGCCTCTTCGGCGCTAATGCCGGTTAAACTGGCCAGCGTGCTGTTCCAGGTTTTTATGATGCGGAAGGGATTGATAATCATCACCCCATCCCCGCTGTTTTCTATAATGGCATTCAGACGTTCTCGTTCCACCAATACTTGTCGGTACAGCGATGCATTCTCTACGGCGATGGCAGCGTGGTTGGCAAATGTACGCAGAATCTGGTTGTCGTTTTCGGTGAAGGATGCTGCGCCGCGCGCCCGAAACACAAAAATGTACCCTCTGTTTCGTCCTTCAATAGACAATGGGAGCGCAACAACCTGTCTGAGTGGCACGCCGGTGGCCCGTGAAGCCAACGCCAGCCGCAAGGAAATGTCGGGGATGGTGTCGGTGTTGTCGCGGGGAATGTCTCGCCAGAGCGGCTCAAACAAGGGTACTGCCTTTCTGGTTAAGCCAATACTCACCGCCGGCGAGAGGTTGCCACTTTCCTGGCGCAACACAATCAACCCGGCCTGTCCGGCCAGCAGTTCAACGGCGTTCTCAATGATCAACTTCAATAAACTGGCCAGGTCAAGCTGAGAACTCATAGCCTGGCTAATTTGCAGCAAATAATCTCGCTGCCGCAGGCGGAAATCTGGTAACATGCTAATGTCCTGAAGTGCTCGACAACGCTATTGCCGTTGCGAGGTTTATGTTATTTTAGCACAAAGTGAGAGTGTCGCACAATGATGTTTATGCGCTACTATTTTCTTATCCCGCATTTGTAAAGAACGTGCTATAATCTCACCATGTCTGTTTGTACGGCGTGGTCGGTGTCTATATTAACCTTTGGGATATTAGTATGATTATCAATCCTCAAAAACAGTGTCCCATTTGTCAAGAGATTGTGGACAAAGACGCACTTGTTTGCCCCAGGTGCGGGTATAGTCTGTTAACCACGTGCGCGGGGTGTGGGTCGCCGGTGCAGATACAGTATAGCTATTGCCCGTATTGCAGTCGCCCCTTGCATACAAATGAAGTTAGCCCCACGTATATTGAATTGAAGGGCATAAATGAACATAATCGCACCCAACTTATAAAATACGCGAATGATCTTTCAAGACTCTACGTAAAACAGCGACGGCTAGAAGGGTATTTACCCACCGGTTTGCTGGATAAAGTATTGCTTTCTGATACGCCGGTGGTGGGGGAGCGGCGCTATTTGACGGTTTTGTTCTCTGACGTGGTGGGATTTACGCAGCTTTCCGCCAATTTAGACCCGGAAGAGGTTTTCTTGCTGATGAACAGCTGCTTCCGGCTGTTAGTTGAGCAAGTTTACAAATATGGCGGGTCAGTGGACAAATTCATCGGTGATGCGTTGATGGCGCTGTTTGGTGCGCCCATTGCGCACGGCAATGATTCAGAGCGAGCCGTGCGCGCTGCCATTGGCATGCAAAATGCCATTATTGAATTCAACCAGCAGCTATTGCCCAAGCTAGGCCAGCCCCTTGAATTGCGAATTGGCATTACCAGTGGCGATGCTATCGCGGGAACCGTTGGCGTTGAGGGGCAATGGTCTTACACGGTAATGGGGAGCACCGTGAATATGGCTTCACGGCTACAAGCGGCAGCAAACCCCGGAGGCATTCTGGTTAATGAGGATGTATATCATCAGACAAAGGGATTAATAAAATACAAAGCCTGGTCGCCCATTCCGCTCAAGGGCATTGGCAACACCGTGCCCGTTTTCGAGGTGGTTGAGGCGTTAACAGACACGTCTGGTTTTCAACAACTACCCCTGAACCAGCTTTCACCGTTTGTGGGGCGGCAAAGTGAATTGGCACGATTAGACAAAATAATTGCAAGCACCGAGCAGGGGTCGGGGTGGACTGTGTTTGTTACCGGCGAGGCCGGGTTGGGCAAAACGCGACTGATGTGGGAGTGGCGCAATCGATTACCCACTAATATCCAGGTGTGGCCCGGTTTTGCCAAAAACCTGTTGCAAGGCAGTTACGATGTGTGGCGACAGATAATATTGCAGGGACTTCGATTGCACAAAGCGCCGCACCAGACCGTTGTGTCTGTGCTGTTGGAATATCTCGGTGACGAAACGTGGCTCCCTTTTTTAGAGGTATTACTCTTTGGCGAGAGGGTCAAAAAATCAAAATTAACCTCATTAAAACCAGAGCAACTTCGAGAACAGATTTTCATTGCGGTAGCGCAACTGCTAAGCAAAGTGGCCGTACGCGGTCCGCTGGTTATAATGTTGGACAATTTGCAGTGGGCAGACCAACTTTCTCGCGAGTTGTTGCAATCGTTGTTTACATTGTGTGTGCCACTACCCATCATCTTTTGCGTTGGCAGCCGCTCTGATTCTGATGAGGAGACTGCTATAATATTGGCAGCCAAAGATGTGCTTGGCGAACGTGCCGTTGAGTTAGCATTGCCACCATTGTCCACTTTAGAAAGTAAAAAACTGCTAACGCAGCTATTGTCCGTGTCTGATATGCCAGGTACGCTCCAGCATTATGTTCTGAATAGAGCAAACAATAACCCGCATTTTTTAGAAGAATTGGTGCACCTTGTTGTTGATAGCGGTATTGTGCAGATACAAAATGGGCAATTGATTGTTAAAGACCCCGATAAACTGGCCAATTTAAGACTCCCTAATACGCTACGAGAGTTAGTTCGGGCGCAGCTAGACCGATTGCCCGAAATTCATCAGCAGATTTTATCATACGGAGCAGTGATTGGCACGACGTTTTCGGCTGCATTGGCGATAGACGTGCTGCGACACAGCCCGCGCCTTACCAATGTTGCGCCGTATTTAACCCGACTGGTTCAGCAGGGTATTTTAACTTTCGATGGAGCGAATTACCATTTTGTGCACAATGTAGTCCCCGAAGTAATCTACCACGGACTACTCTCTGAAAGAAGGCGTCAAATGCACCAGCAGGTTGGTGAGGCTATTGAGAGCAGAAGGGGTGCAGCAGGCGCAGATGTTGAGCAATTGGCCTATCACTTTACAGAGGCCGATAACCCCTCTAAAGCAGTGCCATATCTTATTGAGGCCGGAAACCAGGCCAAACAACGCTTTGCCAACGATGCCGCTTTGCGGTATTTCACTACTGCTCTAAAAATGCTGTCGCGTGCCCCAGAATATGGTGACAGGCGCGCAGAGGTGTATCAGGCGTTAGGTGCTTTGTATCAGCATCGCGGCGATTACGACCAGGCCCTTACCTATTACCAGCAGGCGCTGGATTTTGCGGCAACGCCAAACCAACGCACTGAATACAAGCGGCTAATTGGGCAGATATGGCAATGGAAAGGCGACAGTGTCACTGCCCAACACTGGTTTGAGCAAGCTTTGCAAGAGATGTCTCGTTGGCACAACCAGGTGAGTCGTTCTGTGCGGGGACGGGTGTACGCCGATATGGCATTAATGTTTATGCATCGCAACGATTATGTGCACGCGGAACGTTGGGGGCTTGATGCAGTTTCAGTTTTGGAAGAAGCCGATGAACTGGGGGATTTGGCAAAATCGCTGAATGCGTTAGGCGGTGCTTATTATTTTCAACACCGATGGCAGGAGGCGTCGCAACAGTTGGAGCGCGCACAACAAATTCAGAAGCAAATTGGCGACCGAATGGGGTTGGCCGGTTCGTTTAGCAATCTAGGGATGCTGTACACGGTTGGTGGTCAATGGGATAAGGCGATTGATGAGTTTACTCAGGCGATTGCACTGTGCGAAGAATTGGGCGCGCTGGAAATTACGCTGGGAAATGCTCACAACAACATCGCTTTTATTTATTTGCATCAGGGTAAACTAGAACTGGCAGAAACTCATTTACAACAAAGCCTGGCTATAAAAGACAAAACCGGGTCGGTGTTGAATGTTGCCGAAACGCTGAATAATCTTGCGCTGAGCCGTTTGTTGGCCGGTAATTACGCCGAAGCAGAATCGTATATTAATCAAAGCATAGATCTGTGCAAAAAATATAACGAAATTGATATGTTAAGCGAGGCGATGCGCTACCTGGCTGAAATTCACCTGGCTGCGGGAAAGGTGGACGCAGCAGTAGATACCTGCCAGCAAACAATTGTATTGGCCAACAAAGTGGGGTCAAAAATCAGCGAAGGCGCTGCACTTAGGATGCTGGCGCGAGCTTATTTGCAACAGAACAAAATATCGCAGGCCAAACAGGCGGCCCAAACCAGCTTGCGATTACTAACCGCTATTAACCATGCCTACGAGGCAGCCTGCACCCAGCGTATTTTGGCGGAAGTTGCCCTGGCAGAAAATGACAGTGCTGCATTCGAGGCGGCCGTCAATGCAGCCCGCCCTCTATTTGAGAGACTCCAGGCTCAACCAGAGTTAAAACAATTAGAAGCCCTGCATCAGCGGATGGTGAATGTGCAATGACAGCTTGAGTTCGACAATAGCATATGCAAAACGCGGATGGCACTTTAATCTTTGCCACCCGCGTTCTATTTTTGTGCCATTTATGGGGTGCAATTTAATTCTCAAACCACCCACCGGTCCAGCTTTGTCCGCCGGTCCAGCTTTGTCCGCCGGTCCAGCTTTGTCCTCCCGTCCAACTCTGTCCTCCCGTCCAACTTTGCCCACCGGTCCAGCTTTGTCCCCCCGTCCAACTCTGTCCGCCGGTCCAACTCTGTCCGCCGGTCCAACTTTGCCCGCCAGTCCAACTTTGCCCGCCAGTCCAGCTTTGTCCGCCGGTCCAGCTTTGTCCGCCGGTCCAACTATCATCCACGGCGCTGGCGTTGCCAATGCACAGCACGCCAAATTCGCAGGCAGCGTTCGGGTTGCCGGTCACGTTCGCTTTCACGGCATCTGGCAACCAAATGTACCCTGCTCCCTGCTGGAAGGGATGGTACGATGGTGCGCCCTGGTGCATTGCCGTTCGCGCGGTGGACATCAACAGGAATTTTACATCGTTGGGGGATAACTCTGGTCGGGCTTGCAGCAATAGGGCTACCGCGCCAGAGGTGATGGCCGCGCTGCTCGACGTGCCGCTCATTTTGCTCAATCGTCCGTTAATGGCAAAATCGCTGTTTTGACTGAGCGTGGCTTGTTTGGACGAAAGCAGGGAAATAGTACGCACGCCCGGAGCGACCACATCGGGCTTTACAAAATCTTCAAATGTTGGTCCCACCGACGAAAACGGCGCGAGTGTATCGTCCTTGAACCTGCCCGCTGTGTCGTGACTGTGTACTGCTCCTACAGTGATCACGTAGGGGTCGTTACCCGGAACCATAATGGTACTGCCTTCTGGGCCGTTGTTGCCTGCCGCGACAACCACTACCAACCCGCGCGCCCACAGCGCTTCTACCGCCTGATTCAGCACATCATCAATATAAAAACTGTGCGGCTCTGATACAATGGACAGGTTAACCACCCGAATATTGTATTCTTCGGCGTGGTCGGCCACCCACTGTAACCCCTGTATGATGCGGGCATAGGGGCCAGTTCCATTCTCGTCTAGCACGCGCACCGACACCAAATTGGCCTGCGGAGCGACGCCCATATAAAGGTTGTCTTTTTTGCTTCCCCAGTTGCTGGCGATTAATCCGGCGATGTGGGTTCCATGCCCGTGGGGGTCGTACATTGTTTTGCGGGTTGGTTCAACAAAATCAACCCAACCCATCACCCGTTTGGTTACATTATCCGCTTTGCCGTGTGCCTTGCGTTGCTTGTTGTCTTTGCCCGAATCCTCTTTGTCTGCCGTCTTTCTCAAATCCTTATCAAGATCACCGTGATTGTCCAGGAATTTGGTGATTTCAAAACCGGTGTCTACTACAGCCACCGTAACACCTTTGCCGGTGATATTTTTTTCCCACAGAGGACGAGCACCAATGTCCAATGGTGCAAGATAGTATTTTTTCAAGTTGACGGCATTCGCGGGGGGAGTGAACGCGGCAAGTGGTGATGCAATGCCGGTGGTATGAGTTTGGTAGTTGTATGTGATGGCCGTTAACGCACGGTTAGACGTTAAACGCTTTAGTGCCTTCGGCGAAACCTCTGCTGCGACGCCGTTCACCAGTGATAATTGCGCCGTAACTCTGCCGCCAGCGTTGGTGACAGCTTCAGCTGCTGTGATTGCACCCCTGTTGCTTTGCACAATCACGGTCAGCGAGTCGTTTGCGCTGGCGTGAGCAAGAAACTGCAAAACGGTTGCATCAACCTGGGGCATATTTTGCGTACCGTCAATATCGGCC
>CAYPUV010000180.1:0-8270 GCA_964413895.1 uncultured Anaerolineaceae bacterium | reverse complement strand
AGCATAGGATGCCTTAATGCAAAATCTGATTGTTTCGTATTAACAGGCTTTTTATTGGCTGAGAAAAAACAAAATAACAATAATAATTATTTCATAAAAGGAGTGTGAACACAATGGCTTTTAAATTACCTGATTTACCCTATCCCTATGATGCGCTTGAGCCGCACATCGATGCTCGGACAATGGAAATTCACCACACCAAACACCATAACGGATACACCAACAATCTAAACAAAGCGATTGCCGGCACTGAAATGGAAGCAATGGGCATTGAAGATATTTTAGCAATGGGCGTGGACAGCTTGCCAACGGCAGTGCGTAATAATGGCGGCGGGTTTGCCAATCATGCCTTATTCTGGGAGGTTATGGGCCCCCATGGCGGCGGCGAACCAACCGGCGCGCTTGCCGATGCCATTACCCACGACTTTGGGAGCTTTGCAGCCTTCAAAGAACAATTTGAAACCGCGGCGAAAACTCGCTTTGGCAGTGGCTGGGCTTGGTTGGTAGTAAACAACGGCAAGCTAGAAGTTTACAGCACGCCCAATCAAGACAGTCCCCTGATGGAAGGGAAAACCCCCATTTTAGGGCTTGATGTGTGGGAACATGCTTACTACCTGAAATACCAAAACAGACGTCCCGACTATGTTAGCGCCTTCTGGAATGTAGTAAATTGGGCAAAGGTTGCCCAAAACTTTAACGCAGCGAGCTAACGCTGGAAACCTTATTTTGGGGATAGCTGAATCGGCGCAGTGGCCAACAATTCGGATGCAACTTGTGTGGGCTGGTAAAACGCAAGCCACAACAATGAGTCTGGGGTCTGTCCAGAATAGGGCACACAGGGGTGTGCGGGGGAATACCCCGCATCTCCCCTGGCTTGTCCAATTTGCCAAAAAGCTTGGACACACCTATTAGTTTGGGTGAAGGTTGACAACTTATTGCCTTTTGATTACAATGGTTAAAATTTTGGCTGTCAAACCTTCAATTCACAATTAATTTCAGGAGGATCTGAAATATGACGCATGTTATTACCGCGATTTGCACCAGAGAAGGCGATTGTGTGGAAGTTTGCCCAGTGGATTGTATTGTCCCCGGCCCAACCAATGATGCGAATTGGAACGATCTCTTCTTTATCGACCCCGACACCTGCATTGACTGTGGCGCTTGCGTGCCTGTTTGCCCGCCGGAAGCCATCTTCCCTGAAGAAGATGTTCCCGAAGAGTACGAGGCCGACGTCCAGCGGAACGCTGATTACTTTACCGAAGGGCCTGGCTACTGGGATTACGACCTGGAAGAAGAACGAGCCACTTACAAAGGTGAACCCAAATAAACCTGGTTTACACAGCAATAAACATTCTGACTTGCCTGTGCCCCGTATGGGGTGCGGGCTGGCGAGTCTTGACCATTTGGTCATAGAAGCCCACGTGCTTTTACCCCATTCACCCCATACGGGGCGCAGGCGGGACACAGGCGCCGTGGGAGCAGTCAGTTGATTGAAAGAGACGTATCTTCAAAGGGCGCACCAATATTGGTGTGCCCTTTTTCATTCACAGATCTCTGCTCAGGCTGGCATTTTTAGGATAGCCAGCCCACAATTGATTGGAGGCATGATAGATGACATTCTTTATTCCACAAAAAGCAATGGTGATTGTCGCGCATCCCGATGACCCAGAATTTTTCTGCGGCGGACTGACTGCTTTGTGGGCCAAACAAGGCACAGAAATTGCCTATCTGCTTTTGACAAGCGGCAACAAGGGCAGTGACAACCCTACAATAACACCACCAGAACTGGCGCGCCTACGTCAACAGGAACAACGCCAGGCGGCTAACGTGTTAGGCGTAAAACACATTACCTTCTTTGATGAAAATGATGGTGAATTGACCCCGACATTGGCTATTCGTCAAAAGGTGGTGCGAGAAATTCGGAACTTCAACCCCGACGCCGTCATTACCACCGACCCAACCACTTATTTTAGAGGGACGCGCATCAATCACCCTGATCATCGCGCTGCCGGCGAAATTGCTGTCGGTGCACTCTTTCCAGCTACGGGCAATAGAATGTACCACCCGGAACTGCTGCAGCAAGGGCTAGCTCCTCACACAGTTCCCCACGTGTTTCTGGCTGCGCCAACTGAAGTGAATCTGTGGGTTGATATTTCTGATGTGTTTGAGCTGAAGTTGAAGGCCATTATGGCTCATCAAAGCCAGATTAAAGACCCCGACGACCTGGCAGTGCGCTTGAAAGAATGGAGCAAAGCCACCGACGAATACGGGCGAGATGTGTACCGAGAGGCCTACCGCCACTTGCAAATTGCCTGAAATGGTGCGCTGCTGAAACCCCGGAGCTGGCCGGGGTTTTTTATTGTGCTTTTGTCCGTGGAAAGACCGTGCTATAATCACTCTCAGTTTTCAGCGTAAATACAAATAAATAACGGAGGGCACAGCATGTTAGATGCGTTAACGATTGGGATTGAGGAAGAATACCAGATCATTGACCCGGATTCTAGAGAACTGACCTCATATATTCAAGAATTCTTAGAGAAAGGGCGCATAGTCTTGAAAGATCAGGTTAAGCCGGAGTTTATGCAATCTCAAGTTGAAGTGGGCAGCCACGTGTGCCGAAATGTTAAGGAAGCCCGGCAAGAAGTGATACGGTTGCGAAGTATGGTGGCAGAAGTGGCAGAGAAATACAACCGTCGCATTGTTGCCGCCGGCACGCATCCTTTTTCTCGCTGGCTCGATCAGGATATTAGTGAGTACCCTCGCTATTATGGCTTGCTCAATGACATGAAATATCTGGCGCGTCGGCTGTTAATTTTTGGGATGCACATTCACATTGGTATTCCAAACAACGATTTGCGGATAGACGTAATGAACCAAATACGATATTTTTTGCCGCACCTGCTCACATTATCCACCTCGTCGCCATTCTGGAACGGGCACGATACCGGGCTAAAATCCTATCGCAGTGTGGTGTTTGAAGATTTGCCGCGCACGGGAATCCCCTCTCATTTCAACTCGTTTGAAGATTACAATCGGTATGTGGAAACACTTATTCAAACCAAATGCATTACCGAACCGACCAAAATTTGGTGGGACGTGCGCCCCCACCCTGTATTTCCTACATTGGAGTTCCGAATTTTCGACTGTGTTACGCGCATCGATGATGTCATTGCAATTGCCGCCTTGTTGCAGGCATTGGTAGCAAAACTGATCCAATTGCGTCGCCGAAACATCACCTGGCGGCTTTATCGCCGGGAATTGATTGCCGAAAATAAATGGCTTGCAGTGCGGGATGGTATTGACGGCAATCTCATCGATTTTGGGAAAGAGGAAGCCGTTCCACTGCGATTTTTGATGAGTGAATTGCTGGAGATTTTGCAGGATGTTGTGGAGCCGTTGGGCATCCAAAACGAAATCGCGCATGTGGAAACGATTTTGCGTAAAGGCACCAGCGCTGATAGGCAGTTGGCAGTGTATCGTGAAACCGGTAGTTTAACGGCTGTGGTAGATATGTTGGCTGAAGAGACAGTACAAGGTTGTTGAACGGAACAAATAAAAAAGCGCCTTTGTAGGCGCTTTTTTAACCCCCGCTATGCCGTGTGACTCCAGTTGTCCTTGAACCTGCTTATGCAGGTGGAAATCATACTAAAGAGGGTTAGCCTTGCCCGGTCGGGGGCTACCGCATTCCTCCCTAGACACTGATCCCCTAAACAAGGAGTGTTGGTTCAAGACGCATGGTGCATCACGAACACAGCAGGGACATGGCTATAATAGCATAAAATATAGGGGTTGCCAAATTATCCCAATTTGCCAAAAACTAATGATTTATGTCCAATTTTATGTGTAATTCGCGCAACTGCTCTTCCGTAACCTGGGTGGGCGCACCGGCCATCAGGTCTGCCGCGGACTGGCTTTTGGGGAATGCAATCACTTCGCGGATGTTTGGCTCACTGGCCAAAAGCATTACAAAACGATCTAAGCCAGCGGCAATACCACCGTGAGGCGGCGTTCCATATTCAAACGCCTCCAGCATATGCCCAAATTGAACTTTGGCTCTCTCCACATCCAATCCAATCAAGGAGAAGATCTTTTCTTGAATATCTCGCCGGTGGATCCTGATGCTCCCCCCGGCGATCTCGTACCCGTTGCAAACCAGGTCGTATTGTTTGCCGCGCGCTTTGCCGGGGTCGGTGTCTAGCAGGGGCAGGTCTTCATCCATGGGCGATGTGAAGAGATGGTGACTGGGGTCCCACCGGTTTTCTTCCTCATTCCGCTCAAACAAAGGGAAGTCGGTAATCCAGCAGAGCGCCATCACAGTATCATCCAGCAGCCCCAGTCGTTTGCCAATTTCCACGCGCAGGCGTCCGAGTGATTCATTGGTAATGGCTGAAGCGTCAGCTACAAAAAGGAGCAGGTCACCCGGCTTGCCCTCCAGTCGCTCGACAATGGCATTTACTTCTGCCGGGGCCAGGAATTTGGCAAATGAAGAACGATGTGGTTTGTTAGTGTCTGTTGACACCGCTAACCAGGCCAACCCTTTAGCACCAAAATCCTTCACAAACGTGGTCAGCTCATCAATTTGTTTGCGGCTGTAATTACCACAGCCTTTGGCGTTCAATCCCTTTACCAGCCCCCCATTGGCAACGGTTTGGGAGAATACCTTGAAATTGCTCTTGGCAACCAGATCGTTAACCGTTTTTAGTTCCAGGCCGAAGCGTAAATCGGGATTATCTCGTCCATAACGTTCCATAGCTTCATTGTAGCTAAGGTGTTTAAATGGTTTAAAAAGTAGCTTCTTGCTGGTTTGCGTTTCTATCACTTGGGTGAACAGCTTCTCGATGACTGCCATTACATCTTCCCGATCTACAAAGCTCATTTCTATGTCGAGCTGTGTGAATTCGGGTTGGCGGTCGCCACGTTGATCTTCATCCCTGAAGCAACGGGCAATCTGAAAATACCGTTCGTACCCGGCTATCATCAGTAGCTGCTTTAATTGTTGCGGGCTTTGCGGCAGGGCGTAAAAGTTGCCGGGATGGACCCGGCTGGGAACCAGGTAGTCTCTTGCGCCTTCCGGTGTGCTTTTGAAGAGAATAGGTGTTTCAATTTCGACAAACCCTTCTTGTGAAAGGACGTTGCGGATTTGATGGATAACTTCGTGCCGCAGAATAATGTTTTTCTGCATCCGCTGCCGACGCAAATCCAGATAGCGGTATTTTAAGCGGAGTGTCTCGTCTACAGCGGCCTCCTCGTTGATATAAAATGGCGGCGTTTTCGCCGGGTTAATTATCTTCACGGCAACGGCAGTCACTTCAATATCACCGGTAGCTATGTTAGGATTACGTAACCCCGCTGGCCTTTTATTGACGATGCCACTGATTTGCACTACAAATTCATTGCGTAACGTACTGGCTGTGGCATGGCTTTCAGTGCTGGTTTCCGGGTTAAAAACAACCTGGGTCAACCCCCATCGGTCGCGCAAATCAATAAATATCAATCCACCATGATCGCGCCGCCGGTGAACCCATCCGGCTAACGTTACTTCTTTCCCGTCATCTTCAAGGCGAAGTTGCCCACAGGTGTGTGTCTTATACATAATAGAATCCTTCCTTAAAAAAAATTATGTGACTTCTGCATCCGCAAAAGAGGGTCTTAATGTAATTTATCTTTCCGGCAGATTTTAGCACAAATAAAAAAAATATCAATACTCTTGCAAGTAATGGGCGCGTCCAAGATTTTTGGCAAGGTGGACAAACCGGGGAGGATTCGGGAGTATCCCCCTGCGCCCCCTATCTGGCCTAAGATTCTGGACGGACTCGCAAGTAATCTTGCAGGACGGTTAGACTATTGTCAGCAAAATTAGTTATATGTTAACATTGCTAAAACAAGCACGAACCTTTATTATTTTTTATTTTTGTGATATAAGTATTAATAAGCACTGTTCTTTTGTTCTTATTTGAGGTTGTTCATGAAACTTAAATTCTGGGGCGTTAGAGGCTCTGTCCCGGCACCACTATTGTCACAATCGATACAAGATAAATTAATATTAGCCCTTGTAGAGGCCGGACGAACCGGCATTGATTTGCACGATTCAGCCCAGGTAAAAAAATTTGTTGCCGATCTGCCCATTGAAATCAACAGCACCATTGGTGGCAACACAACTTGCATAACCTTAGAAACAAACGGCCAGTTGATAATATTTGATGCTGGCTCTGGGATACGAGAATTAGGCCGCTACTTGATGACTCGTGAATTTGGCAAAGGCAAGGGACACGCCCACATCTTTTTTACGCATACCCATTGGGACCACATCCAGGGGCTTCCCTTTTTTGTGCCCGCGTTTATATCAGGAAACGAGTTTGATATTTATCACGTGCACCCCTATGTTCCGCAGGTGTTGCAGGAACAAATGAATAAGCGCGTGTTCCCGGCGCAGTTTACAGGTCTTTCGGCAAAATTCAGGTTCCACCAGTTGGGGGAAGGAGAAGAACTTTCGCTGGGAAAACTGACCATTAACAATATCGATTTGCAACATCCGGGCAAAGCGTATTCGTATCGGGTTAAAAGCCCAGATTTTTCGATTATACTGGCAACCGATGGCGAATACAAACGCCTGGACCATCCCTCGTTAAAGCGATACATTGATTTTTACCGTGAGGCTGACGTTCTCATTTTCGACGCGCAGTTTTCTGTGCGAGAATCAATTATCAAGGAAGATTGGGGCCACAGTTCTGGATTAATTGGCGCAGATATTGCCCGCGCGGCCAAAGTAAAACGGCTGATCTTGTTCCACCACGACCCCACCTCTACCGACCAGGAAATTATGGCTGCACTACAAAAAACAAAAGAGTACCTCACCCACCACGACCGGCATTCGTTGATAATGGTAGATGTGGCCAGAGAAGGATGGGAGATTAACTTTAATACCACGGGCAACTTTGAAATTAAAGAAACTACGGTTGATGGCACGTTATGTTTGGTGCTGTCGGGTCAGTTTGATGCTCAGGCTTCTGAAAAATTTTCCACCTACGTCTTAACCGTGACGCAAAAGCGGAAAGCCAAGAAAATGATTTTAGATATGTCGAACTTGCAAGAGTTAACGATGGCTGGCATCCGGGCACTGCTCGATGCGAGACGGGACGTGTACAGTTTGTCTATTGTTAATGTGCCTGAAACAGTGTACCGCGTAATGGAATTGGCCGGCACCACCGACTTTTTTGCTATTTACGATAGTCTTGATGACGCGCTAAGGGCCAACTCGCCCCGTTAGCTCTGTTGTCCCTCCCCGACGAACCTAAAAAGACCTCTCGGTGCGAGAGGCCTTTTATATTGTTAGGACTTACGCTCTTTGCCATATTCTGCATCGAATTTCACAAATTTACACGAAAAAATCAGGATAATTCGTGAAATTCGATGCCTATTTTTTCTAACTACGTAAGCCCTGATTGTGTTCCGCGACCAGCCTCGGTTTAAACCAAATCCACGTACTCTTCGCGGATTTGATCCTTCTCCGGGTCAACCCCCAGCTTGCTCAAGAGCGCGCTGATTAATTCTGCTTTCTCTTCTGCATCTTTTGCGGACCATGTTCTGCTTTGAATTTCCAGGTATGCGTCTCCGTTGGCCAGCAAGGTGTCCATATTAACAACAAAGGAGGTGCCCTTAAAGGTTACATGATACCGTTTACGATGTTTTTCCACTTGAATTTCTTGTTTGGGTTGGAAATATTCGCTGTAAAAACGCGGGCTTTTGTCTGCCGGAAGTGAATAACGGGAGCGGGTGAGAATGATTGAGTTATCAAACACCCGTTCCACGGCTGGCCCGATGAGGCTAATGCGGTAAAACACTTCTTTTGCCATCCCATTGTCATCGAGCACTTCGTCTTCCCTGTATCGGATGCGGCCCAAATCTTTGCGCTCAAACGAGTAATAGGTGTCGTATTGTTTTCTTTCCGAAGTGCGAGTAATAGAAATGCCATTTTGATTCAACTGTTCTTCAATGTGCGCAACAGCTTCAATTTTAACTTTCCCTTGAATTTCAAAGGTTTCCACCGGGATCACCCCGCTGCTGATTGCCAGTAATTTTGAAAGCAAGTCGGCTTCTCTGGTGGTTAAAAAGGCATCTATTTGCTGTGCCAATTCAGCTGCCCGCTGGTGGATTTTTGCTTCGTCCAGGGTAAGCAGGTGGCGGTCTTCCATAAGCATTTGCCCGTTGACCATAACGTGCCGCACGTCTGTTGATTTTGCAGCGTACACCAATTGTGAATAGATAGTGTC
>CAYPUV010000179.1:0-8298 GCA_964413895.1 uncultured Anaerolineaceae bacterium | reverse complement strand
ACCATTTTTTACGTTTCATCATCGACAAACTGGAAACGCTCGACCCGTTGCTGGCGGAAATCGACCGGCGGCACGCCCAATATTTGCGCACCTCCCTCAAGCAAATCAAATACCAGTTGGTCAGCGCCGATGGCAGTTTTCAGGATAAATTGGCAACCATCGCCAAACATCTCTCCGTGATGCAGCAGGAAAAAGAACGCTGGCTGCCCGATGACATGCCCGCGTTCCAAATTATGCCCATCGCCCTGCCCGATGCGAACAGTTTTTACACCCCGCCGCGCCGCCGAGCGCCCTTTGCGCCGCAACCCGTCACCGCGCCGGTGCTGGATGCCGCTCGGATGCGGTCATTGCAGGAAAAAACCCTGCGCGAAATGAGCCACGCCATCACCCCGTCCAAAATTCAGCATTTTGTGGATGGCTTTCTCAACGGCAGTCCATCCGTGCACCTCCGCGACATCCCTGCCGATACCTTTGCCCGCGCGCAGGATTTGCCGTGGTTGATTTACACCATCGCCTACGCCAACCACCCCGAAACCCGCTATACCCTCGAACCCGAACCCGGCGAGCCGGTGGATTTGGGGCTGGTGTGGGTCGTGCCGTTTCGGCTGGCGCGGCGAAAATAATCGGATTCGCGTCATCTCGGCGCGAGATATGAATGACCGGGAAGCCAGAAAATATGCCGAAAAAATTAAAAGACATACCGAATTTTAAAAGTGAAGAGGAAGAAAGAGCATTTTGGGCGAGGCACGATTCGACAGAGTATGTGAATTGGGATGAGTCTGAAACGGCTGTTTTTCCGAAATTGAAGCCGACGACGAAATCTATCTCGTTGCGATTGCCCGTGCCAATGCTGAATGAACTCAGATTATTGGCAAACCAACGTGATGTGCCATATCAATCGTTGATAAAAATATTTCTGAAAGAGCGCATTGACCGGGAATTGAGAAAAACCCGGAAAAAAGCGGCGTAGGTTGAAAATTGGAATCCAGATACCACGAATGTTACAGATTTTCGCTGATGACTTTCAAAAAATCAGCGCAAATCAGTTTTATCTGCGTCCTATTCGATTACTTTAAAAGGCGTTGCACCTTGAATATTGTAGCACTATGGTGCGGCGTCGAATTCTTTCACAATACGGCGTATCTGTTCAGCCGAAATGTCGCTGCGGTCTGATTTGGCGTAAATGGTTATCAAAATGATGGAGGCTTCTGTTTTCAAATAGTAGAGCAACCGATAGCCGCCTCGCTTGCCTTTGCGAGCATCCCGGTTGCGCACCCGAACTTTGAAGATGGTATAATTTATCCCCGGTATTTGCACCCCGATAACCTCGCCGGTTTGAAGTTGGTCAATCACGGGTTGTACATCGGTGCGAATGTGCGGGTATCGTTTTGCCAATTTTTGCAGTTTGCGTTTAAACTCCGGGGTGAATCTGACGGTGATTTCAGACGGCATCAACATCCGTCCACAACTCATCTAGCGGCAATGTGTCGCCGGATTGCGCTTCCTGCCATCCCTGCCGAAAGCTTTGTTCGGCTTCCAGCCTTTCCAGCCGTTCCAGCGTTTCAATGTCAATCATCACTGCTTTGGGTTTACCACGGCTCATAATGATAATTCGCTCTTTGCCGTAAGCCGCGCGGTTAATATATTCCGATAAGCCTGCTTTTAATTCACTGATACTTGTTTTTATCATGACATTACCCTTTATGGTCTTTTAGGGTATTATACCCCAAACCGGGACACACTGCAATCATCCGAAAGTGCCGGTTGATTTTGCTATTCATCTCGATATGAGATAAAATATCATATGCACATCATCACTCGCGCGCGCATCCGCGATTTTATCGCCACACATCCCGACAGCGAAGCCTCGCTCACCACATGGTACTGGATTATCAAAAAGGCGGATTACGACGCATTCGGCGAGTTGAAGCAGCATTTTCGCAGCGCAGATTATGTTGACGGTTTGGTGGTGTTCAATATCGGCGGCAATAAATACCGGCTGATTGCCGCGATTCATTTCAACCGAAAGAAGGTGTACATCCGTCACATTTTAACGCATCAAGAATATGACCGGGGCAAATGGAAGGAGAGATGAAAATGTTGCAACAACAAGTGACCGATGTGTTAATTGAAAGCACCAACTTTATTTTTGTGCCCACCACCGAACAAGAATATGAGCAGTTGGTAAACCTGTTGGATGAGTTGGTTGATGTGGTGCGCGGCGACGAATCGCACCCGTTGGCAAAAATGATGGACGTGGTCGGGGTACTAGTCGAAAATTATGAAAACGAACACATCCCGCAACCAGGTGCCGACCCGATTGCCGTGTTACGATATTTTATGAAAGAATACGGACTCAAACAGAGCGATTTGCCGGAGTTGGGCAGTCAGGGCGTTGTGTCTGAAATACTGCACGGGAAACGCACTTTGAATTTAAGACAGTTAAAAGCGTTGAGCCGCCGTTTCAACGTGCCGGTGACAATGTTCATCGCCGACGAACCGGCACAACCACCCCAAAATTTATCTCGGCGCGCGGCTTGACCCCCTGCGCCAACAATCGGAAACCGTATGCCATTTACCACCGAAACGATTTTACAAGCCACCGACCTGCCCGAAAAAGCGCGGCAGGAAATTCCCCGCATTATGAACCGCCTGCTGGGCAGAACCTTCCTCTATCAAGATAAACCGGATGAAAAAGACGATTACTATTTTGTCCATCGCCACCGGCACATTTTCACCGCGCTGTGCGCCGCCGCCGGATACACCCTGCTGCACGATGATTACCATCGCATTTTCCAAACGGTATCGAAATTCAGTTACAGCCGCCGCCGTTTCAAACTCGATGAATCGCTGATGATTGTGGTGCTGCGCAAATTGTACGCCGAACAAACCGAACACCTCAGCCTTGCCGCCGACCCCGTTGTCACCATTGGCGATTTGCGCGAGGAATACCGCACTATCACCGGCAAAGAACGCGATATGGGCATCGGGCAATACGAAGCCATCCTGCGCTCATTGCGGCGAATGGGACTGATTGAACCGCTGGACGGGCGCTCGCTGAATGTGCGCGATAGCGAAGCCCGCCTGCGTTTGCGCGGCTCGGTGAAAATGATTCTGCCCGTGCAAACTGCCGAAGAGATGGAAGCATGGTTGCGCAAATATCGCGTTGCCGATGCGGAAACTGCGAGGCTTTCGGCAAAATGGACGCCGCCCGCACCGCCAGCTCGCTGAAATTTATGGTGGACAACCAATTGCAGGTGTTGCTCGCCACTCCGCCGGACAAAGCCGCCAGTCTGCTGCCGTATGTCGATTCGGTGCGCACCGTGGTGCGCGAAAACAACCACGCTTTCGTGATAGAAATTGACAAAACGGACATGCTCGCCGAACTGGAAGAGTGAGGCTCGGCGTGGTATAATTTCCGGGTAGCCACAATTGAGGTGCTATATGGCGGTATCGTTGCAGGAAAAAACCATCACCCCTGAAGTCATTGCCTTTATCCGGCAAACTATCATTGATGCAATTCACCCGCAGCAAATTGTGCTGTTCGGGTCGTATGCGCGCGGCGATGCCGGCGCAGATAGCGACTTGGATTTGCTGATTGTCCATAATTCTTCCCAATCAAATCGTCAAATTCGCCGTCAAATTGACCGGCTCTTTTTGCACCGTCGTTTCGGGTTGGATTTGCTGGTGCGTACCCCGGCGGAAATTTGGCGCAATCTTGCGGATAACAACCCATTTTACACCCAACATATTTTCGGCGAGGGGGTAGTGCTGTATGAGCGGTGATGAAACGCCGCCAACGAGCAACTGCAATCGCTGGCGCAACTGGGCGCAGTGCGCCTCGATTGGCTGCCGGGGCAGAAAAACCATCTGCTGGCGCGAGTTTCCCTGTGCCCCGATGCGGTTGCGGGGTTGTACGCGCTGGTGCAGCGCCAACCCGTGGCGGCTCAGCGGGGGGCGTTGTGCGACCTGCTGTTGGGCAATCGCTTTCAACTGAGCGGCTGGCGGCGGCTGGCCGTGGAACACATTCTGACCCAATTGAAGGCGCATAAATCGCCCACCCCATTTCGCCTGACCGACCCCGAATGGAATCAGGATTTACTCACCGCGCTGATTGCCCTGCCCGATGACAGTATCCCCCATGAAACCCCATACCGCGTGTTCAGCGTGCGGCTGTTCAACAACAGCAAGCGTTTCGAGACGCTGAAAGATGCCCTCGCCCGGCTGGCGCGCCGACATCACCCCGCGTGGCGAGACCTGTCGCTTGCCGAAACCCTGCACGAGCTGGGGCTGGTGGCGAACCCCGGCCATCTTCATTTATTTGGGGCGTGGCAAATCGCCACCGCCGCCGGGCAACTATTATCGCTGGATGGATTTGCCCCATCGGCGGGGATACCGGCGGCGCTGGCGGCGGTATCCCCGCGCGTCACCGTCTCGGCGCAGCGGGTGGTGTGCGTGGAAAATCTGACTTCGTTTTACGAATTGATTCGCCACAGCGGCGATGATTTTGCCGCGCTCTGCCTGTGGGGCAATCCATCCCCGGCGATGCGCCATCTGCTGGGGCAATTGGTGCAAACCCTGCCCGCCGATGTGCCGCTGGATGTTTGGGCGGATATCAATTACGGTGGATTGAACATCTTGTCGCAATTGCGAGGCGAAGTTTCCCCCCGCTTTTCCCCGTGGCGGATGGACATCGCCACACTGGACGAGTTTGCTCGCTGGGGGCAACCGCTCACCGACACCGACCGGCACAACCTCGCCCGCTTGCGGCGCAACCCGCATCTGGTAGATATGCGCCCGCTGATTGACCATATCTTGCAGCGGGGCATCAAGCTGGAGCAAGAGGCCATCGGCATGACAGCCCCGTCAAAATCTTCGTCACCCCCACCAACGAAGAACTGGAAATCGCCCGGCAGACGTATGAAGTTGTAAATTCTGCGTAAAGAAGTGATGACATTGCCCAAAAAAGTTTGCAGATGAGGTGGTTGGTGGCTATAATTGGGGGAAATATAGTAAAATAAACCCAACTTAGTTGGGTTTATTCTATTTAGGTTGGATTGATGGCAAACAGAGGGTTAAAATTTAATCGAAATATCAACACTCATTTTGCATTACCTTTGATGGGACTCACGGTATTTGCTATCGTTCAATTTACTCCAATAGCTTCTCGATTATGGAACAATGTTGGGTTATTGCATCTTTCCCGCGCAATGACATCCGAAGTGCCAGTTGTGCAACAACAATCAGCCATAAAAGCCGAAAACTGGATCCACCGTGCCACTAATGCGGACGGCGAAAATATGTCGGCATGGCGATGGCTTGGGTTTGCGCTTTTATCGCAGGGGCGGGAGAATGAAGCGGTAGAGACGTGGAGGAATGGTGGCGGGCAGGTCGAATCGGAGTTTATGCAACGGGGGTTATTTTCGCAACAGGTGGGAGATTCTGAAAATGCCATAACGTGGTATCGATTAGGGCAGAAATTACAACCTCAAGTCGGTGATTGGTGGTATTACCAAGGGCTTGTTTTTGTTGAAAATGATCAGTGGTCATCTGCTATGAAGGCGTTTACCACAGGATTACCATTAATCTTGAATACAGTTGGACAAAGTGATTTTTATTACCAACAAGGTATTGTGAACTTAAGGGAGACTACTAAACCAGATTTTGCTACAGCTTTGTCAATGTTTGACAAAGCTCTTAATGAAAATCAATTTGCATCTGACGACCAATTAATTGAAACGCATTTTCAACGAGCGGAAGTTTTACGGAAAACTGGGCATTCTGTGGAAGCTTTGAATGAATATAATTTGGTGATCGACTACAACCCCGATGACTATCGTGCCAATTTGATGGCAGGAATTTTGTTTTGGCAATTAAAGAATGATGCTAAGACTGCAACACGACTGCTGAAAAAGGCGATCTCACTAAACCCCAACCTCGTCCCACCACGCTTAATTTTGGCAAATATGTATTATTATATTGGCCAAGCAGATATGGCTCGAGAAATGTACGAAAGTGTGTTGGTTATTGAGCCTAACAATAAAGCGGCACTTGAGCAGCTTGTGATACTCAACAATAAATAACAACGAAACCGGCATTAGTCTTTATGACAATTACCAAAAGGGTGTTCAAATATATTTCAGGCTACTACACCAATCTTGATGCTCACAAAAAAGAAATAGCGTCAAAGGGTGTTTTGGCGTTAATTTTGAAATTGTTGGCAGCAGTGTTGGGTCTAGGAGTTAATTTTCTACTTGCGCGAATGCTCAATGCTGACGGAATGGGAATATATTTTTTGGCGTCAACGATTAGCATCGTAGCAGGTACCTTAGCAACATTTGGTTTAGACAATACACTTTTAAGATTTACGGCAACCTTGGTAGAGCGTGGTGATTGGTCTGCGCTAAAAGGTGTTTATGAAAAAGGGACTTCGATTGTATTGATCTCAGCAATTCTCACTATGGGGGTACTTTACTTGCTGGCTCCTTGGTTGACCGAGAGTGTGTTTTCAAAACCAGAATTGCTGATCCCTTTGCGCTTAATGAGTTTGTCAATAGTTCCGTTTGCATTCTCAAACATATTTGCAGAATTATTAAAAGGATTGCGAAATATTTTCGCGGCATCTGTCGTTCAAGGGGTGGAAATTCCGGCATTAATGTTAGTTGGTCTATCATTGTTGATAGTAAAGTCCAAACTGAATGTGGATGCGGCAGTAATAGTATATGTTTTGGCGACTGCTGGTACAGGAATAACCGGTTATATAGTTTGGAAAAATAGTGTTCCACTGATTAAATCCACAGTAGGTAAATTTGAAACTTGCGCAATTTTTCAAAGTAGCCTGCCTTTATTTTGGGTGACAGTATCAAACCTTCTTTTGAGCTGGAGTGCCACGTTTTTTCTTGGTGTTTGGGCAACGAATGCGGATGTTGGGGTTTATGGCGTTGCTTCTCGCATTGCTATGCGGATTGCATTTATACCGGTGGCGGTGAGTAGTATAGCAGCGCCAAAGTTTGCGACTGCTTTTAGCTCTGGTAATATGCAAGAACTTGAATCTCTTGCCAAGGGAGCATCCAAAATCATGATGTTTTTTGCACTGCCTCCGTTACTAGTCTTATTATTATTCCCGGGTCAGATTATGGGGCTATTTGGCAAAGATTTTGCCAATGGTGGTGTAGTGCTATTCATATTAGCGATTGGGCAATCAATTAATGTAATGGCAGGGTTGGTAAAGTATTTATTAATGATGTCTGGGTACGAAAAATTCTTGACTATAAATTACACTATAGTCCTATTTTTGAACCTACTTCTTGGGGCAATAATTATTCCTCAATTCGGCATGTTGGGAGCTGCAATATCTACGACATCGGTCATTGTTATTAGCAACATAATTTTGAGCGTTGGTGTTCGATTTTATTTGGGTTTTTGGGCATCACCGTTCAAAATATGAGCCAATAATCTTTTATTAATGAAAATACTGACATGACATTATTTGATGACATAACTAATAAATTGCCAAGTTTTTTTGTCGTAGGTGCTCAAAAAGCAGGTACTACAACCTTACATAATTGGCTAAATCAGCAACCTGGCTTCTGTCTACCAAAAACAAAGGAAACCCATTTTTTCAGCGATCCTAGTCGCTATGCTAGAGGGTTGCAATGGTATATAAACCAATATCCTGAATGTGAACAAACGGATATTTACGGTGAGATTGACCCTGACTATGGATTTTATCCAGACGCAGCAGGCCGCATTAAAAATGTTATATCAGCTCCTCGTTTTGTGTTTATATTTAGAGAACCACTTGAAAGGGCATATTCGCACTACTTGATGTCTGTTCGCATTGGAAAAGAGACATTGGATTTTTCTGATGCAATTGCACAAGAACGAGAACGGTCAGAGTCGAGCGAAGACTATATGCCACATTACAGTTACATAGAACGAGGAATGTATTCAGGACAGGTAAAACGTTTTGTTAAGTTATTTACAGATTCAAATTTTTTATTTTTGAAATATGATGATATGTTTAATTCTGATGAAAGGATTAGATTGAAAACATATTATCAACTTTGTAACTTCATTGGGTTAGGTTCTCAACCGATTACTCCAAATTTTAACGAGAGGTATAACGAAAAGAGTATTCCAAGAAGCCGTTTCTTGAATCACATAATATTTCATCAATCCAAGTTAAAAACCCTAGTTGGAAAAATCATTGTATCGGAAGATGCTAAGTTGAGAATAGCCTTGTGGGTAGATAAAGTAAACCGGGCTCCAATAAAATCGACATCAGTAGATCGTGAT
>CAYPUV010000178.1:0-8350 GCA_964413895.1 uncultured Anaerolineaceae bacterium | reverse complement strand
TTTCAAGAAAAATCCCGCCGCCCAGGTACATTCCATTGAGTATGCGTTTGCCCTGCCTCCAATCGAATGCCAGGAAGATTTAAAACGAATTTTGTGGTATATTATTAGCTATAGGCATTGACTACAAAATTACTCGCGGAGATTCCTTGCCCAAAAGTTCCAATTCACCCTGCTTGAACGGATGATTTACTTTTTGACATCTTGATGGCACAAAACTAAACACGGGCATTGTACCTTTGCTTGTTCAATATGTAGTGGCTGCAATCCGCACGGTATGATTGCAGAGTGCGTAGAGCGCAAAATCGACAAACAATTGAAAATAGTCGTCAGTCATCAGCTTTCAGCCGTCAGCAGTAAAACTGGCCGCTGAAAGCTGAATTTTCACCTGTGGTGTGCCGCAGGCTCATGAAAACTCCTGTTGAGACAATGGATTAACAACAATTACAAACGTCTGAAATATTTACGGGAACGTGCTGCTTCCAACTGCCTGGGTGTGCTTGAGCAATGAAACAACTGAATTTTCGCCAAAAACAATTACTGGCCCTGATTGTTTTGGCCGTTATGCCATTCCTGTTCACCGGGATAATTATTGTGCCAGATGTGCAGAACGCTGTTTTGCGACGAACCGTTTCACAACTGGAAACAATTGCTGACATGACTGTACAAGAAATTAACCAATGGTTTCAACAAGGGGGTGGGGACATTGCCCCGATGATTGCCCGACAGGCGCATATTAAGCGCATGCTGGTACAACTCCGCACTGCCCCCGACGAGGCATCCAGAGCAGAAGTGCAGGCGAAGTTGGTTGATATGTTGCGTACCTCTGCGGAAGTCCACAGCCCGGTGGAAACAATCTCCCTGCTAGACCCCGATACCGGCCAGGTTTTTCTTTCCACAAAATCTTCTCAAAAAGGGCAGGTTGAGCAAGATAAAGATTATTTTCAACGTGCCCGGAATACCCAAAACGCCAACACAGTCATTTACACCATCAACCACACCGTGCCAGAGATTACACTCAGTGTTCCCATTCGCTCGATAGACAACAAAACGCTGTTGGCCGTGGCAACCATCGAGCTGGATCCCGGTAACTTGGAAGCTATTTTTGGGAATGCTGCCGGGTTGCTGAAAACCGGGCGGGCATATCTTGTGGATAGTTCCGGTTATTATGTGACGTTACCCTCCGGCGCTGATAGAAACCTGTTGCACACCCTGGCCCAGAGTGAAGGCGTCCGCCGGGCAATTTCTGGCGCAGCAGGGACGGCCTTGTACAAAGATCCCAACGGTGTGCCGGTGCTGGGCGTGTACCGTTGGCTCCCCGATGTAAAACTGGGCTTATTGGTAGAGATAAATGAAGAAGAGTTCTCCAGCGCTGTTGATAGAATGCGCCTGGGGATGATTGCAATGTTGGTCGGTATGTTGCTATTTGCTCCTGTTTTGGCTATCCTGCTTAACAATTGGCTTGTTGCACCGCTGAAACAGTTGACCCAGGCAGCACACTCTTTTCAGGCGGGGGAACTGAGCTATCGCGTACCGACACAGTCTCAAGACGAATTCGCCCAGGTGGCGCGAGCGTTCAACCAAATGGCCGACAGCTTGCAAAAAGCGCACCAAACCCTCATCCAACAGGTTGAAGAGCGCACCGCCGCCCTGCGGCAAACCAACAAACAGTTGCGCCGGGAGATTGCCGAACGCACCAAAACTGAAAAAGCACTCCGCTTCAGTGAAGAACGATTTCGGATTGCCTTTCGTACCAGCCTTGATTCAATCACCATCACCCGCCTGTCCGATGGCCTGTACGTGGATATTAATGAGGGTTTCACTCGCATTACTGGGTTCACCAGAGAAGAGACTATCGGCAAAACCGTTTTTGATATTGACATTTGGGCCGACCCTCGTGACCGTGAACGGGTGGTGGCGGAACTACAGACACGCGGCTATGCAGAGAATGTAGAAGCGATGTTCCGCTTGAAGAACGGTTCCCTGGTGCCAGGATTATTGTCCGCTAGAGTCATAATACTGCACAACGAACCACACATCGTATCGATTGCCAGAGATATTAGCCGCCTGAGAGCAGTAGAGGCTGCACTACGAGAGAATGAGGCTCGCTACCGGAACTTATTTGAAAACTCGCCCATATCTTTGTGGGAAGAAGATTTTTCTGCTGTAAAACGGTATCTGGATGAGTTGAAAGCTGTACACGGCGCAACGATGGCCGATTATCTCCGTGCCCACCCAGAAATTGTGCGGCGTTGTGCGACGCTGGTAAAAGTGGTAGACGTAAACCAGGCTACGCTGGAGCTATTTGGCGCGATGAGCAAACAAGAGCTGTTGTCTGGTGAACTATTTACCGCAGAAAATATTCACGTTTTTACCGAGGAACTTATTACCCTGTATAACGGCGAAACATCGTTTGGGACAGAATATCTTCGCCAAACGTTTGCTGGCAACACCCTGGACACAACTGTAAACGTTTCAATTGCACCGGGCTACGAAGAGACCTGGGAGAAAGTATTTGTCTCGCTGCTTGATATAACCAGTCGCAAGCAAGCAGAAAAACAAGTGCGCCGCCGCAACGAAGAATTGGAGCTGTTCAACCGCATCATTGCGGCTTCGGCAACAACAACAGACGAGCAAGAATTTTTAAAAATGGTGTGCCAACAATTGGCGATGCTATTCAACCTCCCCCAGGTGACAGCCTCATTGGTAAACCAGGCGTGCTCAGAGTTTACCGTGGTCGCCGAATACATAGCCAACGGACGCAGATCTCTTTTGAATACGACCATCCCAATTAAGAGGAACCATGTTGCCCGTCACCTGTTGACCCACCACGCGCCGTTGGTCATCAACGACACCGAGCATGACCCCCGTCTGGGGGTACTGAGGACAATTGAGGGTAAATGTGATGTCGTTTTGCTGGTTGATTGTCCTTTGATAATTGATGAACAGGTGGTGGGCGATTTGAGCCTGGAAGCAACGGAGTCGCGCTATTTCAATGCTGAAGACATCAATTTAATCTGGAGTGTTGCGGACCAGGTGGCCAACGTGTTGGCGCGCGTTCGCTTGGCGCAAACGCACCATCGCCTCATCTCCGCCATCGAACAAATTGACGATAGCGTACTCATTGCCGATGTTGACACGAACGTGTTGTACGTGAATCCCACGTTTGAACGCACCACCGGCTTCAGCAGCGCCGAAATAGTTGGGCACAAAGCGGGAATATTTTACCGGAATACAGATGACGCCGCTCAATTTCAAGAACGGTGGGCGACGGTGGCCCAGGGGAAAGTGTGGCGTGGGCGAATTACCGGCCGCAAAAAAGATGGAACGTTGATTGTGGAAGATGAGGTTGTCAGTCCATTGCGCGACCAACACCAAAAAATTGTGGGGTTTGTGGCCGTGCGGCGCGATATAACCTATGAAGTGGAGTTGGAAGAGCAGTACTATCAAGCCCAAAAAATGGAAGCGATTGGCCGCTTAACCGGCGGCGTGGCGCACGATTTCAACAACCTTTTAACAGCCATCAATGGGTTCGCAGAGCTGATCCAACGCCGGCTCACTCCCACTGATCCAGTGTACAAAATGGTAGGGAATATTATCAAATCGGGGCAGCGGGCCGCAAATTTAACGCACCAGCTACTAATTTTCAGCCGCAAACAGGTTGCACAGGCAAAAGTTATTGACCTCAATATCGTTGTCGCTGATATGCAGAAAATGTTGCAGCGGATCATTGGCGAAGATATTAAAATTGAGACATCGCTGGCAACAGATTTGCTCCCGCTGCAGGCAGACCCCACCCAAATAGAGCAGGTTATTCTTAACCTGGCGGTTAACGCCCGCGACGCTATGCCGAGCGGCGGTCACCTCACGATTAAAACCGCAAACGTAACCATTACCTCCGATTATACATGGCCAGACACAGAACAACGGGCCGGAAACTATGTTCTGCTCACCGTTCAAGACGACGGTGTGGGGATGACGGAAGAAGTTCGCGAGCACATTTTTGAACCGTTCTTTACCACCAAGGCGGAAGGAAAGGGAACGGGATTGGGACTGGCAACCTGTTACGGAATTGTCACCCAAAATAATGGGTACATTCAAGTTAATAGCAAACCGGGACAGGGTGCATCCTTCCGTATATATTTTCCCGCAGCCTCCCCGTCTGCAGCGGTTGCGCCAGAGAAAAAAGATGAACGCGCATTGTCCGTGGGCACTGAAACCATTTTGCTGGCTGAAGATGACGTAGCCGTGCGCGAAATGGTAAACCGGGCACTGACACAGCAAGGCTATACCGTATTGGTTGCCAACAATGGCGTCGTAGCGTTGAACATTGCCCAGACATATTCAGAAAAAATACACCTGCTGCTCACCGACGTGATGATGCCTCAAATGAACGGCAAGGTGCTGGCCAGACAACTTGTCTCAGCACGTCCTGATATTCGCGTAATGTATATGTCTGGATATATGGATGATGTGATTGATGAACAGGACGTACTGAAACAAAACGCTCTCTTCATTCAAAAACCATTTTCTCCTACCGAACTATTGTACACAATTAGAGGCTTATTAGACCGGCGATCACCCACCAAAACAAATTCATGACCGACAAAATATTCCTCACCGGCCCCGCTGGAACCGGCAAAACCAACCAGGGCGTCGAGCGCCTGAAACGCCTTTTAAACGATGGCGTATCGCCGTACAATATCCTGGTTCTGGTTCCCCAGCGAACGTTGGGCACGCCCTATCAAACCATCTTGCAAGACACCAGCCTGAACATCCCTGGGCTGGTTGATATTGTCACGATGGATGGCCTGGCGCTGCGCACCCTGAATTTAGTGTGGCCGCAAATTGCCGCCCCCGCTGGATTCGGCCGTCCCACCCGCCGCCCCATCTTCTTAACCATCGAAACGGCTCAATTCTACATGGCCCAGGTGATTGACCCCTTGCTGAAAGAAGGCTATTTTGACCCCAACGTCGTTTCCGTCACCATCACCCTGCCCCGCCTGATGAGCCAACTGCTAGATAATCTTGAGAAAGCGGCCCTCATTGGTTTGCCACACACCCAAATTGGCGCGCGCCTCCGCACTGCCCTGGGCACGGAAATTAGCAGCCGCGTGGCTTTTGAACACGCCCAAATCTGTGTGTTGGCCTTTAGGGAATTTTGCAAACGCAACAACCTGCTGGATTTCTCTCTGCGCGTAGAAGTATTTCGCGATTTTGTCTGGGCCAATTCCAATCTCCAACGCCTGCTCACCCACCGCTACCGACACCTGATTGTGGACAACGTTGAAGAAATGAACCCTTTTGCGCATCGCCTCCTTGCCGACTGGATCCCACAAGCCGATTCCGCGTTTTTAATTATGGATGAAGACGCCGGCTACCGTATTTTTCTGGGGGCCAACCGGCACACCGGACAGGCGCTCAAAACCCATTGTCAAACGATGATTACCGCTACCCGGCCACTGGTTGCCAGCGACGCCATATTAGCGTTGGGACAGGCGTTGGGCCGGAGCCTGGGGGTAAAGTCGCCGGCGTCCGGTGTTCAAAACGGCGGTGATAGTGTACCCCCGCTTGCCACAGCCGCAACCATCCATGCCGCTTTTACCTTTCATCAAACACGGTTTCACCCCCAAATGCTAAACTGGGTGGTCGAACAGATTGACCGCCTGATTAACGAAGAAGGTGTTTCACCCAACGAAATCGTGGTGTTGGCCCCTTTTATCAGCGACGCCTTGCGCTTCTCTTTTTTAAACCTGATGGAACGGCGCGGGCTGCCTGCCCGCTCTCATCGCCCGTCGCGCGCCCTGAAAGAAGAACCCCCGGCCATTGCCATGCTCACCCTGGCCCGCCTGCTGCTCCCCAACCCTGCCCATCGGCCCGACGCCTTTGACGTTATGCAAGCGCTAACCTTAACCATTGCCGATTTAGACCTGGTGCGGGCGCGACTGATGGTCGATGTGCTCTATCGCCCGTCTGATAGAGAAAAGGGGCCATTGTACCCGTTTGCAGCCGTTGCGGGCGCGGTGCGCGAGCGGATTACCTATCAGGTGGGGCAACGATTTGACCACTTGCGGGAATGGCTCAAAACCGAAGCCGAAGCGGTGGCAATGCCCCTGGATCACATTTTTAGCCGTCTATTTGGGGAGATTCTTTCTCAACCCGGCTACGGATTTTTCCAATCGTTGGAAGCGGGAGAAGTGGTTGCCAATCTCATTGAATCGATAAAGAAATTCCGACGCGTCACGGCGCGGGTTCCCATTGTCCAACGCACCGCTAGTGGCGCGGAAGTAGAAGTTCTCCCCGACAACGCTTACCTTAACCAGGCCTATCTGCAAATGATAGCGCAGGGCGTGGTGGCCGCCCTGTACACCCGCAGTTGGGACCCCACCCCCGCCGAAGCGGTACTCATTGCCCCCGCGTACACCTACCTGATGAGCAACCGGCCGGTAGATTACCAGTTTTGGCTGAACGCAGGCAGCAACGGCTGGTGGGAGCGCATTGCTCAGCCGCTCACCCATCCCTACGTGCTCTCTGCCACGTGGAACCCGCAGCAACAATGGGGCGATGAGGACGAAGTTGCCACCCAAACCGAGCGCCTGCACCACCTGATTTTGGGCCTTACCCGGCGCTGCCGGCAACATATTTTTATTGCAAATTCAGAAATTAGCGAACAGGGCTACGAACAGCGAGGCCGCCTGTTGCTGGCGTTGAACCAAATGCTGCGCCGGATGACCTATGACCGATAATGACCCCCTCACTGTTTTCGGAGATACCGTCCAAAGCGGCGTGTACATTTTGCGGATTGTCGTCAGCCGTCCCCTGCGGCTTGCCTTTGGGCAGTTCAAAGGGGGCCAGCGGATTGTCGTGCCGGCCGGCGAAATGGTGTACGTTGGGTCGGCGCTGGCAGAACGAGGGGCAACGTCTCTGGCCCGGCGGCTGATTCGACACGCCACCCGTGCCGGTGGCAGACCCCCGCACCCCATTCGTGCCGTAATGCTCGCGTATTTCCCCTCCATTGGACTGGGGTGCGGTAATTTGCTGCTGCGCACCGAAAAACGGCTGCATTGGAACGTGGACTATTTGCTCAATCAACCGGCAGTGACGCTGACGCACGTCATCGCCGTGCGAACCCAAAAACGGCTGGAACCGGCGCTGGCCCGGCTGCTGGCAGACGACCCGCGCACATTCATCATCGAAAAGGGATTGGGGGCAGCCGACGCGCGCGGCGCAACCCACTTGCTGGCGGTAAAAGAGGGTGACGCATTGTGGCGCTCCGTCCAATTAACGTTGCCTGCCACGTTTGAGGGGTGAGCGAGGGGGCAAAAAAGAACGAAAACAGCCGTTTCAATCACAAATGCTTGCGCGTTACATTGGGGTTAAAATTTGGGAGCATTTAAATTCTGGAACTCCCTTAAATTACTGAGCAATACAATGATAAACCATCCTGCCAAAGCACCTTTTCAACCACGACCTTCCCAAAAGAAAATCCTGGAATACGTTAAAACCGGCGGCTACATGGGGGTGTCTGCCGTGCCGGGGAGCGGCAAAACGCACATCCTCTCTTACCTGGCTGCGGAACTGATCCCCCACGTGGCCGATGACCAGGAAGTGCTGATTGTTACCCTGGTCAACGCTGCCGTCGACAACTTTCGGCGGCGCATTAATGGCTTTGTGCGCGACCGGGGCCTGTTGGCCGGTTTTGGCTATCGGGTTTGCACCCTGCACTCACTGGCCTATGAAATTGTGCGCGAGCGACCCTCGCTGGTGGGCCTCGACGCCGATTTTGATATTGTGGATGAGCGCGCCGCCGGTCAAATTTTGGCGGAAGTGGTAGACGGCTGGTTGGTCAACCACAACATCATTGTGGAAGAATATCTTGAGCCTACCTTGACCGAATATAAAATGCAGCAGCTTCAGCGCAGCGATATTCCCATGCTGGTTAAAAACATCGCCCAAAGTTTTATTAAGCGAGCCAAAGACCGCCAACTGACGCCTCCCGCGCTGGATGATTTTTATCGCCAGTATCCACTGCACGTTCCCCTGGGCAAACTGGGGGTGGATATTTATCGCGCGTACCAGGCCCGGCTGGCCCGCACCGGCGTTGATTTCGATGACCTCATTCGGCTGGCTTCGCTGGCGATTGACCTTGACCCCGATTTTTTGGCGCGGCTGCAACACAAATGGCCCTATATTCTGGAAGATGAAGCGCAAGACAGCAGCCAATTGCAGGAACACATTTTACGCACGCTGGCCGGGCCAGGTGGCAACTGGGTGCGCGTGGGCGACCCCAACCAGGCAATTTACGAAACATTCACCACCGCCCGACCGGAAAATTTACTCAACTTTCTGGCTG
>CAYPUV010000177.1:0-8363 GCA_964413895.1 uncultured Anaerolineaceae bacterium | reverse complement strand
CCCACATACAGCCCCAAAATCGGGGTGAAAAGGAGTGCCAGCAGATTGCTGGTGAACATCAGCCCAGCGTATACCGTTGCCGTCAAAATGATGGTTTTCGGCGAGGGGGTGGTCATCACCCGATAAAATCCCCACAGCACCAGCGGCAGAAAGACAAACCCCACTGACTCTGCCAGTGCCGCGCGGACATATAAATCGAAAAGGTGGTACGGGAAATAAACATACACCAGCGCCGCCACCAGCCCCGCCCGCGCGCCGAGAATATCGCGCACGAAAAGGTACATGGTCACGCCCGCCAGCACCGCCGCCAGCCCGAACACGATTTTCACCGCTGTGACAAAATCCGCGCCCAATAGGTGGAATGCTTCACCGAGGTATGACGACAGCGGACCATAGATATTGAAAAATGGATAGCCGAACCCGAAGGCGAAATCGGGCGCCCAACGGGGATACAAAATGCCGTCCTGAATGCCTTTGTCGAACTCAAACAGAAAATAAACCGAGTGGCGGGCATCGTGCGCGCCCCAAAAATAACCCGGTTGCAGCAACGGGCTGATGACCGGCAGCGACAGCAGCACTGTCAACCAGAACTCAGCAGTGAATAGTGAATAGTGAATAGTGAATAATGAAAAACGTCCGATGGATGAATTGTTAATTTTTAATTGTTCATTTTTCATTGAACTGAAAGTTTCGCCCTCCCTTCCGAGTCGCCTGTCACGGGTAGCCGCGCCAGCGTGTCGCCATCATAAAAGCCGAGCCACACCTGTGCGGGCGCGGACGCATCGGCGGGCAGGGTGAAGGAATAGCGGTCGGCAATCAACTCGCCGGGCAGCCAGCTATCGGTGGGACGGTCACCATTCTGCGGCAACACATCAATTTGGGTGATGAGCTTCCCCGCCCCATCCACCACATGCCCGAAGATTTTCAGGCTTTTTTGTGGCGGATTCACAGCCTGCCAGTGGACGGTCAGATAAAATGTGTCGCCCGGTTGCAGCAGGGCGGCGTCTTTCAGGGGGATGAACGGCTCGACAGGGTGCAGATCGTCTGTTTGCTTGACTGGATTCTGCACCTCAAATTGATGGTCAATCAGCAGGATGGTATTTTCGCCGTAAATCGCTTCCGGCGCATCGGGGATGGGAAGGGTGATAAATTGCGGCTCCAAATGGGGATACGCCGGGATGAGCACGATGAGCAGCGCGGCGGCGAAAATCGGCAGTCGATTCAGCTTCGGTTCCAGCCAAAAACCGATCCCCGCCAGCACCGCCAGCGCCAACGCCGCGAAGCCGAGCAGTTGCCACGGGTACGCCAGCGAATCGCGCACGGCAGGGAGCCGCCACAGCCAGCCCATCAGTGGCAGAACCAGCACAATCGCCGCCGTTGCCGTGCCGATGAAAAACCACGGGCGCGGATCGCTGCCATTTTTCCAAATATAAATGGAAACCAGCGCCAGCGCAATTGCGGCGAAACCCAAACTGAACGATAGCCCATCCTGCCAGCCCGGCACGCTGATGCCGAAGCCCCAGAATGGCGCGAGCAACTGCGCCGGATACACCAAATGGTCGGCGGGGTTGGGCAAATTCGGCGCGGCGGAAGCCAGCGCGCGTGGCACAGTGAGCAGCGCGGCGGTCACCAGTCCAATGGCGGACATGGCAATCGGCGGGCGGGATTGCGGGCGGTGGAAACCGACCTGCATGAAAACCAGCATCACCCACGCCCACACGCCCAGCCCGAGGTGGCTCAGACCGAGCGCCGTCCAAAAAACGATGGCAATCGCCATGACGGGGAGGGTGGGGCTGGCAACCAGATAAGTCGCCGCCAGCAGTGCCCACGGCAGCACGCCCCAAAAAAACGATTCGCTGAACGCGCCGCGCACCAGCAGCGTCGCCGTGAGGAACGGGGCATAGGTGTATGCCAGCGCCCCTACCGTCGCCCCTTTTGCGCCGAGCCAGCTTTTCAGCCACAGATACAGCCCGCTTGCGCCCGCCAGCACGCCGATGGCGGAGACGGTTTTCATCGCCGCCAGCGGGGGCAGCGGGAGCAGCGCCGCCAAATAATATGGCAGTACCCCGCCGCTGCGCAGGGCATCGAAGCCGGTGAGCGGAGGTGTCCAGCGCAGATTGAACAGGTTTTCGCGCAGGTTGCCCACTGCCCACAGCGTGGTGAAGCCCGTGTGCGTCTGAAAATAGCCGGGGTAGGTCAGCGGCGCAATGGCGAAAATCGCCAGCGCCAGCGTGAGCAGCAGGTATGTGAGGGTGGATTGTTTTTCGGACATTTTAGCGGTCAGTTTTCAGCAATCAGTTTTCAGCGGTCAGTTTTCAGCAATCGGCTTTCAGCTTTTGGCTGACTGCTGATAGCTGATAGCTGACAACTGAACGTTGAATGCTATTATATGGGTTGAAAGATGGGGAGCAAATGGGGAGATGGCTGATTTTGCGGGGAAGTGAATCTGAGAATGACAACCCGAACCCTGAAGCCTGAAATTGGAAACTTGAAACTCTACCCCCTTGGCAAGCGAATCACAAATGTTGTGCCCTGCCCGGGTTCACTGGTGACGTTGATTTGTCCGTGGTGCGCTTGAATGATGCGCTGTGCAATGGAAAGTCCCAAACCGGCGCCACCGGGGTCGGGGGTGCGGATGCGGGCTTTATCCACCCGGTAGAAGGGGTCGAAAATGCGGGACAGGTCTTGAGGGGGAATGCCATGCCCGTTATCGGTAATGGAGAAGATGAACTCGGTGGCATTGGCAGCAGCGGTGACGGTAATTTTGCCGCCGGTGGGGGTGTATTTCAGCGCGTTACTCAGCAAGTTTTCAAACAGTTGACGCAACTGATTGCTGTCGGCGGTGAGGCTGGGCAGGGTTGGACACTGCAGCATTAACTGAAGTACTTTTTTTTCAGCTTGCAGAGTGAGGTTTTGTACCACCGTTTCTAGCAAGGTGCGGGGATTGAAGGTGGTGGGATGCAGTTGAAGATTGGCGGAATCGAGACGGGAGAGCGTGAGCAGGTCACGGGTCATATTTTCCATCCGCAGTGTTTCGTGTTCAATGTCCATTAAAAACTTGGTTGCCATGTCCGGTTCATCTTGCACCCCGTCAAGCAGTGCTTCAGCACGGAGTTTGATGTTGGTTAAGGGGGTGCGCAATTCGTGTGATGCGTTTGCCACGAATTGTCGTTGTTTGGTTATCATTTCGTTTAACTGGGTTGCCATATCATTAAACGCCTGTGCCACTTGCGCCAGTTCATCGTTCCCTTTTACAGTTAATTGTTGATTGAAGTTGCCGGCTGCCATATTGTGAGCAGCTGTTTCCATTTCTTCCAATGGCAATAGAATGTAATGTGCCACCCACAAACTGGCAATGATGATCGCCAGGATAATCGCCACTGCCGAGCCGCCCAATATCAACCAACTTTGTATAATTTGGGTGTGCATCGGCGTGGTAGGAATGGACAGTTGAATAATGCCTTTGGGTCTGTCTTCTTGTTGTATCGGTGCTGCTGTGTACAGTCGTTCCTGCCCGGTGTTGGGGTCACGGCGTATTTGATGCTGTTCTGAGCCTTGCAAGGCAGATTGGACTTCTACCTGGTTGAACTGGTTGTCTATGCTCCGAAAATCCAGATTGCTGTCGTAGATGGGATTGCCTTGGATGGTTAGCACGGTTAATCGTGTTCCCGATGTTTGCGCTAATTTGGCCATCATCTGCACAAAGTCGGCGTACGATAACTCGCGCTCACCGAATTTCTCCAGCGGCGACGTGGCAGCAGCGGCGATGGTGAAGGCTTTTATTTCCAGTTCGTGTTCGGTGGAATCGATAATACGTGTGGTTTCCAATAATCCAAAACGCACCATCAACCCGCCCACACCCAACACCGCCAATATTAGATAGGTAAGAATTAACCGACCACGCAGTCCAAATTTCACGTTTGCCATTCCTGTTCGGTAATAAAACGATACCCCACCCCGCGTACTGTTTGAATATAATGGGGGTGACTGGGGTCGTTTTCAATTTTCTCCCGCACCCAACGGATGTGAACGTCTAGCGTGCGGGTATCGCCGAGCCAATCAATGCCCCACACAATATCTAATAATTCTGCACGACTGACCACCTGCCCGGCACGGTGCATCAGCGTGTGCAGTAAATCGTATTCCTTCTGGGTCATTGCCAGGGGTTGGTTGTTTTTATAAACCCTGTGGGCGGTATCATCCAGCGTAACTTCACCGACAACAACCTGACGCTGTGCCGGTGTTTGTTTGTCATAATCTATCCGGCGCAAGGTGGCGCGTATTCGTGCCAGTAATTCGCGGAAGCTGAACGGTTTGGGCAAATAATCATCGGCGCCCATTTCTAGCCCCAACACTCGGTCAAATTCGTCGCCGCGCGCGGTGAGCATAATAATGGGGACAGCACTGTGTTGACGAATGCGGCGACACACCTCCCACCCGTCAATCACGGGGAGCATAATATCCAGTACAACTAAATCAGGATGGGTAGTGGTTGCCAGCGCGAGAGCTTCCTCGCCATCGCCACACGCAACCACCGCGAAGCCTTCTTTCTGCAAACTGTAGGTGAGTGATTCAATGATGAGACGGTCATCATCTACAAGTAAAATTGTTTTAGGCATAGCAGTCTCTTTAATATAATTTTCGCCAAACTCCAGTTAAATATCAAAGTTATGGCGGTGGGTATAAAATTATTGGCTGGCCGATGCCATTTTTCCGGCGACTAAAGCTGAGAAATTAGACGCTCTGGAATTATTGAAGGTTGCTTCCAGCCCCCTAATCAACGATATAGTTTCGGCGCTGGTGAGCCGCGCTTGGGGATGAGTGAGCGTGTAATAAAGGGGGGGCATTGAGCCTTCTTTGATAACTTCAATCACCTCGTTTTCAGCACCCCGCGCGGATGACCAATTGGAGAAATTTAGGGTTTGTCGCCCTTCGCTCACGTGGTTGGCCATCACCCAGGAAATGGGCGCAATATGGGCATAGGACGGCCATTGTGTTTGGTTGCTGTGGCAGTCAAAACAGGCGCGTTGGGTTAAATCGCGCGTTTGGGCGCTGTCCCACATCGGTTCTTGAACAACCGGGGGATTGGTTGTATTAACGGGAATTAGTTGAATTAGAAGGAAGCCAACAATGGTGACGCCAATGAGCGCGAAAATTTGTTTGGAGGCTATTTTGAAAGACATTGGTAAAAACTCCATGACGTTTGTATTGTAATCTATCTGGACATGTTTGACCAGAAGGCAGTATTGAATGAGTATGGCAAACGCGTACTCAATGGAATGTACCTGGGCGGCGGGATTCTTCTTGAAAAATCCACAGTAAAAATCCGTATTCTGTTAAAATCTCATCCGTGTAGGGACAGAGCAATGCTCTGTCCCTACAAATTTACCGGATAAACCACAAATCTTGCTTCAAAAAATCAGTATGCGATTGCCCTAATTGAATGGGTATGGCGTGTTTAAAAGTGAACCACGCCCGTTAATCGCTCAGAGTGCGGTGACACGCATTGCATTGGGCAACGGTGCGATCCTTGTTGAGCCAGCGTAGTTGCTGGCTGCCATCGGTAGTGTGGGTGCTGTGGCAACTGACGCATGTGGCCGCGCGTTGCGGGTCGGCTTTTTGCCAGCGCGGCAGCAGAATATGAAAATGGTTGTTAAAATCGTTGCCCTGGCCCACGTCTTGATGGCACTTCAGACAATTTGCATCAGAAATGGCGTGAGTCAGTTGTGCCGGTTGCGGATAATGGCGGCTGATGAAAGCGGTCAGGTCACGAGCGCCGAGCTTCAGCGCGTCGAGCCGGCCGGGAACGCCTTCGCCGCTATGGCAGGCGATACACCCCACTTGCTCAGCTTTGTGCGCAGACGCCAGATCAACGGCGGGGTGTTGGGTGCGGTCAACAAAAGTACTTTCTGGTTGGGTGTGGCAACTGGCGCAAAACTGGTCGTTATTTTCCATCTGAGCCCCAAGCGCCAGTGTGCTGGCAGAAAAAACAATAACCAACAAAACACCACCGACCATCCATTGGATCCAGCGTGGCAGCGATTTGGCATTACGGGGAGGTTTTTGGGTTGCATGTTTGCTCATTGTGTGTCCCTTCTTTCATGCATGTTGCAGAGATAATTAGGGTGTATATTATCTTTTTAATGTTCACCGAATTACGCTTTTACTCGTCTGAAAGGTGTGCGGGTAGGTTTGGGTGTAACGGCAGTCAGCAAGCGATAGTACACCAGGAACAAGATACTTGCTGCCGAAACGAGATACACCACCCGCATCAGGGTAAAACTGCTGTCGGTACCGGTCAGTACACCGTGAATTGCTACAAAGATGTAAGTAAAAAAAGTAAAGTAGTGTAGCGTTCGCCACACTTTCCGCCCGATCCGTTTTCTAAAAAAATAACTGATGATGATTAAAGTATATAAATACAGGCTAATTGTGCCAATGCCCACCAGTGTCGGTTTGAATGAGGCGGTAAAGGGGAATAGAATGTCGCCCAGGGTAAAATTGATGTAACGATCGCCCATTAGAATGAAGGCGTGGAAGGTGGCGAAACCAAGCCCCAGCAGGGACAGAAACTCGTGTACACTGAAAATCAACGCAGAGGAGAACATCGATTTGACAATTTTTGTTGAGAGCAGTAGTCCCCACAGGGTGGACGCCCAGATGAAAAAGTACCCTAACAGCGCCGAAGCCCGTGACATATACCAGTAGGCAGGTGTTTCGCCCTGCAATGGAAAACCCATTGCCTGCATCAGATGCAACAAGTTGGCATACCAGCTTACGGGTAAAATGGTGTGCAGCGTGTTTACCAGAGGCAGCACACCGATTTTGATGTTGGCGGCAAGAATCAATACAATCATAATAATGGCGGCGACGCTTCCCAGTATTACGCCGAGCGTCAGGCTTAAAACTTCGAGCACCTGGTTATGGGGTCGGGGGCTGGATGAGACAGTCATACGGAACTCCTTGCATATTAACGTCAGCCCGATAATCAATCTGTGATCAGTACTTTTCCGGACTCACGTTGTTGAATTTGACGGAGGTAGTGTACCAAACAATCAACGGGATGTGGTTAACTGAATGTTATGGGAATCTTAAATTTAGTTTAAATGGTGACGGCTGGTTGTAGGGTAGCATTCATTATGACAACCATTTGCCTCTTTCCAAAGGGTCAGTGCTTCCCCACGATTGCGCTGATACTCGAAAATTGTTTCAAGAGTAGTGACAGAGCACTGCTCTGTCACTACAACCACACGGTTCTTGAAGGCGTTTGGAAAGCACGAATTTCTCGCTTGAAATTGCATTAGGTGGAAGCCCCGATCCCTCAATACTACTGGTACTGCCACGCCCCGGAAGTTTGCAAAAGTTGATTATCACGAGACACCAGCAGCCCTTCCACATTGGGAATTGATTCTAGGTATGCCAGCCCGTGCTCCGCACCGATAATCAAGGCTACTTTGGCGAATACTTCTGCCAAGGCGGTGCGGTCGGTGATTACCGTGACCGACAACAGATCTGTTTGTGCCGGTGCGCCGGTACGCGGGTCTATTAAATGGTGCAACCGGATATTGCCGCGTTGCCAGCGACGGCGAGTAATGCTCGATGTGGCAACGGCGCGGTTGGCAACATACAATTTTGTCAGCAACTGGTTGTTATTTTGGGGATGAGGAATTTCAATTTCCCAGCCGGGCGCGCCGGGAGGTGTTCCATAGGCGTACAGATCACCCCCGGCGTTTACCAGGAATGACCCCAACCCCACCAACCTGTCTGCCGCCCGGTCAACCGTCCAGCCTTTGCCAATACCCCCCAGGTCAATTCTGATGTGGCCTGGTTTGGTGATAGTGTTGGTGGCGTGGTTCAGATTGATGGCAGTGAAACGGCCGGGGCAAGGGGCAGGGGGTGAATAATCGTGTAGGGACGCGGTGTCGATGGCTTCAAAACTGCGATTGTACCCCGCCGCTTCAAGATTGACGAGCAGCGTGGGGTCGAAAAGTCCGCCGGTTGCCCGTGCCGCCCATAAAGCAGTCCACAACGCATCGAACAGGGTAGGGCTGGCGGTAAATGAGCCGGCAACATTGTTCAGCTGCGAGAGTTCGCTGTGGGGATTAAAGCGGCTCAACCGGCGTTCCATACTGTTAAACAGTGCTTGCGTATCTATTAAAATTTCGCTGCTATGCTCGGTATTGCTGTAAAGCCAGGTGTAAACCCGGGTGTTCATTGCTTTAAAGCCGTAACCGTTCCAGTGCCAATAACTCATTGTGACCTCGTGGGGGGGTGAAGGTTTACTGGTGGCGGTTAAGAGCCTTTTGACACGTTGCCCCCACCCCCGCCCCCGTTCGACGGTGGCGGCGGGGGAGGCGGGGGGG
>CAYPUV010000176.1:0-8486 GCA_964413895.1 uncultured Anaerolineaceae bacterium | reverse complement strand
GCATATGCGGCGTGAAAAATGGCAAAGTCGCGGATCTGCCACCCTGCAATTTGAGACTTGAACCTTGAATCTCCGAACCCTCTTTCCAAAAACCTCTCTCGCTGACCTCGCCGCCGAATTTGGTACACCGCTGTACGTCTACAGTGCCACCGAAATCCGTCGGCGAGCAGAACGACTCAAATCTGCGCTGGCTCCCCTCAGCCCGCACCTTCATTTCAGCGTTAAAGCGAATAGCAATCTGGCAATTCTGAAACTCATTCAGCAGTTGGGTTTTGGGTTTGATGTGGTTTCTGGCGGCGAACTGGCGCGTTTGCAGGCGGCGAACATCCCCACCGGCGAGGTGAGCTTTGCCGGGGTGGGTAAAACCGTGCCGGAAATTCAGCGCGCATTGGCGGCGAATATTGGCTATTTCACTGTGGAATCGGCGGGCGAACTGGCGCGCATCGCCGACCTGGCGGCTGAGATGGAAATTTCGGCGCGGGTAGTGTTGCGCCTGAACCCCAATGTTAACCCCCATACCCACAAATTCATCACCACCGGACACGCCGAAAACAAATTCGGCATGGAATTTGCTGCTGCCGCCGACCTGTGGCGGCAATTCTCTGGCCATCGTGGGCTGGAGATTGGGGGCATTCACCTGCACATTGGGTCGCAGGTGCAGCAGGTTGCCCCGTACATCGAAGCCGCGCAAAAAGCGCTGGGTTTTATTGCTGCTCGTCGGCAGGAAGGATTGTCGGTGCGGTGGTTGGATTTGGGGGGCGGGTTCGGCATTGATTATCAGGGGGGTGCGGGGGACTTGTCGCTGCAAGCGTTGGCATCGGCGTTGCACCCTTTGTTGGCGGGGCAGGCGTTGCAGCTTGTTTTTGAACCGGGGCGCTGGTTGGTGGCGCCCGCCGGGGTGCTGCTGATGGAAGTGCAATACGTGAAAAAAGCGGGGCAAAAAACGTTTGTGGTCGTCGATGCGGGAATGCACACGATGATTCGTCCGGCGCTGTATGGCGGTCAGCACCGCATTGTGCCGCTGATTTCTCCCCGACCCAATGTGCCGCGAATTTTGTGCGATGTGGTCGGCCCCATTTGCGAATCGACAGATTTTTTGGCCCAGCAACGCTTGCTGCCACCCGCTCAGCCCGGCGATTTGCTGGCATTGCTCGATGCAGGGGCTTACGGAATGGTGATGGCCTCGAATTACAATAGTCACCCCCGCCCGGCGGAAGTGCTGGTGGACGGAAGCAACTACCGGCTGGTGCGTCGGCGGGAGACACTGGAAGATTTGTTGGGACTGGAGATTGGGGATTAGAGCGTGTGCTGATGACGGGATTACCGTCGTCACCGTCGTGCTTCAATGCAGCCACCGAATCTGATACGGTTTTAGTGGAATTGTCTCACCCGTGATTGTTTCCCCGTTGAGAAAGTCTTGCAGCGGGGATTTTGTTTTGTGAGGTAGGACGAATGTTTGCGGGTACGCCGCCACATTGTGCAGACACAATACCCGTTCCGAGTTGTCGGGGGCGGTGCGCCACAGGGCGAAAATCGCCGGGTTGCTGAAAAGAAGCTCCTGCCCGCCATGCGGATGAAACGCCGGATGTGCCGACCGCGCTTTCAACAGAGTGGTGTAGCGTGCAAAAACCTGCGCCGCTACTGAATTGGGGTTGGCCAGCGTTGCTTCCACTTCGGGCCGCAGCCATTTTTCGCGGTTGATGGTGCGCGCACGTCCTGTTTCCTCTACCCCCACCAGGTTGTTGTGCGACCCAACCATGCTGTGGACGTAAATACCAGGCACACCCGCCAGTGCCAGCATCATCGCCTGCGACACGATGAAACGATCTACCTGTGTTTGTTGCGGCTCGTTGCTGTGCGGGTCAGAGAGGGCGTCGAAGAGGGTGATGTTCAGTTCGTATGGACTCTGGCTGCCGTCGGGGTTGGTTTTGTGGCTCACCAGGCCGCCGTGGGCCAGGGTTTTTTGCACCAGGGCGTCAATTTCCTCGTTGGTGAGGATGCCTTTAGCGGGCATTACGCCAATCCCATCGTGCGAGGCGATGAAGTTGAAGTAGGTGGTTTCGGGACTGGGGGTGGAGAGGGTTGCCGCCCAGCGACTCATTGCGGTGGCGTCGCCGGTGTGCAGGGTGTGCAATATCAGTGGCGGCAAGGAGAAGTTGTACACCATCTGCGCTTCGTTGTGCCCGTCGCCAAAATAGCTAATGTTCTCAGCGTGAGGGACGTTGGTTTCGGTAATGAGAATGACCCCCGGCGCAACCGCATCCAGAATGGCGCGAAAAAGCTGCACAACCCGGTGTGTCTGCGGCAGGTGGATGCATGACGTGCCGATTTCTTTCCATAGATAGCCAATCGCATCCAGCCGAATGAACTCCGCGCCGTGCGCCACGTAGCTCAACAGCACGTTTACCACGTCCAGCAGCAGCGCTGGATTTTTGTAATTCAGGTCGGCTTGGTCGGCGCTGAAGGTGGTCCACACGTGTTTCATGCCGTCCGCCGTTTTAAATGGTGTGAGCAAGGAATGGGTGCGCGGGCGGGTGACGCTGCTCAAATCGGTGTGGGGGTCAACGGTGATGAAATAGTCGGTGTATGGTGCTTCGCCGCGCAAGAATGCTTGAAACCACGCGCTCTGCACTGAAATATGGTTGATAACTGCATCGAACATCAGCCGGAAGTTTTGCCGCAGTTGAGCAACATGTTCCCAGCCCCCCACGGCTGGATTCACGGCGGTGTAATCAATCACCGAGAAACCATCGTCGGAAGAATAGGGGTAAAAGGGGAGGATATGCACGCTGCTGATGATGCCTTTTAGATGGCGAGCAAGCATATCTGCCAGTGTTTGCAACGTGGCTTCCCCTGGCGATTGTATCTGATCGCCATAGGTGATGAGGATAGAATCTTTTTCAGACAGGGATGGCTGACGTATGGCAGTGCGTGGGTGACGCCGGGCGAAGGCTCCCAGCAGCGGTAAAAGTTGCTGCAAGACGCGCTGTCCGTTGTTGCCGTACAGCGCCCGGAGATGCGCTTGAATTGCCTGCGCCGGTTCGTCTGGGAGCAAGAATGATTGCGGCATAGGGTCGATTTATCCTTTTACGCCGCCCGCAGATAGCCCTTCGGCGAGATAGCGTTGCAACCCAAAGAAGAGGATGACGATGGGTAGGGTCATCACGGTGGAGGCGGCCATCACTACTTCCATGCGCGGGCTGGGGTCGTTGAAGATGGTGTTGATTTTGATGGGAATGGTGAACAGGTCGCGGCTGTTCAGGAAAACAAAGGCGTACAAAAATTCATTCCAGGCAATCATAAACGTGTAAATGCCCACCGATACCAGCGCCGGAACTGCCAGTGGCAGCACAATTCGCCAAATAACGTCGAGGCGGGTGCAGCCATCAATCAGCGCCGCCTGTTCAATTTCCGAGGGGATGGTGCGGAAGTAGTTGGAAAGCATGTACATTGCCACCGGCAGGGTTTGCGCCAGGTAGGTGAGGACGAGAATAGAGAGATTGTCTTGAATTTCAATGCCAACCCAGCGGCTCATTTGCGAGAGCATAGCAAATAAGGGGATAATGAGCAAAACACCGGGGAATAAATATATCAGCAGGATGCTATTGAGCATTACGTTTTTGCCTTTGAAGTTGAGGCGCACAATAGCATACGCGCCGAGGGTGGAGAGCAACACGGCAAGAATAGAGGTGGGTAGCGCCACTTTGGCGCTGTTCAGCACATTTACCCCAAAATTTTGAAAACGGTCCCAGTTGGCATTGAATAATTCCTGGTAGGCATCCAGTCGCCACTCGCTGGGGACCCACACCGGCGCGCGCCCGGCAATCTCGGCGCCGCTTTTGAAGGATGAAGCAAACATCCAATAAAATGGAAAAACCACAGAAGTGAAAAAGACGATGATCCCCAACCAGAAGAAGAAGCGCGTCCAGGTCATTCGGTGGGCGATATAGTCAATTACAGAGAGTTTCTCGCTTTGGGCGGTCATAGGCTAATCCTCTTCAATATTTTTCATCACGAAACCAATGTAGAATATCATAAAAATGACCAGTATCACCAGCAGAACCATTGAGGTGGCAGCACCTTTGCCAAAGTTGAATAGTTTGAAGCTGAATTCGTAGGTGAGGATAGGGAGTACTTTGGTGCCGAACCCGCCGCCGGTGAGCAGGAAAATGTCTTCAAATTTATTGAAGGTCCAAATGAGGCGTAGCAGGAAAATGGCGCCCAGCACGTAGCGCAATTCTGGCAGGGTGATGTACCAGAATTTTGCCCATGTCTTTGCGCCGTCCACGGCGGCGGCTTCGTACAGGTTCTTGTCAATTGCTTGCAGCCGCGCCAGAATCATCAACATGGCGAAGGGAAAATAGCGCCACGCATCGAATAGGATGACCAGGACCAGTGCCCAACCCCGCGTTGCCAGGAAGGCAATCGGTTTGTCAATGAGGTCGGCAGATATCAGCAGGTAGTTGATAACGCCGGACGGTTTGGGATCAAGCATCCAGCGCCAGACGAAGACGACGCTCACAATGGGAGCGATGTACGAGAAAAGGAAGGTGGCGCGCAATGCACCACGTCCACGGAAGGGTTGGTTGAGCAGCAGCGAGGCAATCAACCCCAGCAGCACTGCCAGAATGGTGGCGAGAAAAGAGTACACAATGCTGGTGAGCGCTGCGCCCATATTGGTGATGTCGTGATATTTAAACGCAAAGTCGTTGAAGACTTTGGTGTAGTTGGCAAACCCAACGTAGGGGGCGTGAAACACGTCGTTAAGATTGCTCAGCCCCACATTGCGAAAGCTGATCCAAATACTGAAAACAGCCGGAAAAAGCACCAGCCCAAAAACGATGAGGGCGGTGGGCGAGATGAGTAGCCACGCCAGCCGGGCTTCGCGGGCGTGCATTGAATCTTTGAGTTTTGGGGTCGTCGCAGTCACAGGACAATCCTTTCGTGTGTGCGGCAGGGAGGGGAATTGGAGATTAATTACATGCGTTCGAGTAATGTACGACAACTAATTTTTAATCTCCCGTTGCCAAGAACCAATCTCCGGCGCGAAAAAGGGGCACAGCACTTTCGGCCGTGCCCCTTCGGGTGAGGGTTACTGTGCCTGTCGTTCGGCGAGCAATCCTGTTACTTGTTCTTGCAGGAAGGCGGCGCCCTCTTCGGGGGTCATACTCCCTTCCAGGGCGATGGCGCTGACCACCTGCGGGATGAGCAGCCGACCTTCAATATCGCCGATGACGGCGCGTTCGGTGGCGTCATAATCCGGGCGGAAGAGCCAGCGTTGCATTGAGTCGTAACCGTTGGCGATTTGTTCCAGTGTGCTGGGAGAGTAGTTGGCAAAGTAGTCGCTGCTGGTTTTCCAGCCGTCAACCGCGCTCTTCAGCACCGGAACCTTGCCGAATGGAGCCAGTGCCAGCACATCCTGATAGCCGTCGGTCAGGAAGTATTTCACCACATCCTGGGCAGCGGGGTCGGCTCCTTTAAGAATGCCGAGGGTAACCAATTGGCCATAGCTGGCGGAACCGTTGGGTCCTTGCATCACCGGGGCGAAGCCGGTGCGTTCTGCCAGGTCGGGGGTGGCCAGTTGTGCTTTGCCGCCGCCTTCCAGCCCAGAGCCGTCAACCAGGTCGTCCATAATGTAGGTAGAGTAGAACAGCATTGCGGACTGGTCGTATTCGTAAGTTTCGCGGGCGCCGCGCCAGTATTGCGGACCGGGGGTGGCGCAGTCTTGCAGGCTGGTGTAGAACTTAAGCGCCGCGATCATTTCGGGGGTGTTGAAGGTGACGTTGCCGTCTTTGTCGAAGGGCCAGGCATTGTTGGAGATGGCAACTTGCTCAAAAACTTGCTGCCCGTAGTTCTGACCGGGGTCAGTGCCCAACGTCATGCCGTAGAGGAAGTTGTCGTTGCCGGGAATGGCTTCGCAGGCCGCTTTAATGGTATCCCAGGAAGTGGGAGCGGCCAGGCCCAGCTTGTCAAACTCATCTTGGCGATACCAAATTGCCTGAATCCAACCATCGTAAGGCACAGCAGCGTATTTGCCGGTGGCGGGGTCAACCACCATGCTCAACGGGCCGTCACGGAAGTCGTTTTTGCCGATGCTGTTGATGACGGCTTCGGCGGCGTTTTCGTCCAGAATACCGTCAGCAGAAAAGGCTGCCACGCGCTCAATCCCCATGCGCACAATGTCGGGAGTACGGTTGGCGGCCACGGCGATAGTCATCCGCTGGGAGATGCCACCTTCTTCAATAGGGATAATGCGGACTTCAACATTGGGGTGTTCTGCCATATACCGGGCCGCGACATCTTCATATACCTGCACCCGTTCTTCCTCATTGTCGGTTGTCCAGAATTCAACCAGTTGTTTGCCTTCGCTCACTTGCGGGTTCAGGTATGCTTCTGCTACGTCTTTGGCGGGAATACAGAGTTTCTGCCCCACTTCAATCTCATCTGGGTTGACAATTTTGGTGTAGGTGTCATTGCTTTGCGCGGCCAGATTTGTGGCGTCCACAATGGCGGGGTAGGCGTAAATGCTGCCAAAATAGCGGTCTGCCAGCTTGGAAAGCCAGTCATTCGCCTGGACGGTGTAATCGTCGGCGCACGATGGCCCTTGGGCAAATGATGGTATTGCCAGTAAGCTGAATACCATAATCATTGTCAGAATAAACAAAATTCTTTTGGACATTGTTTTTCAACTCCTTTTTAATCCTTGTCTTTCAGGTCGCTTGTTGGTAGGTGGAATTTGTGTTTTTACCCTGTTTCTTGAACGCATCACCTCCTTATTGGGTGTCTTCGCGGTCGATTCTTTTTTGGTTGAGGTTATCTACGTGAAGCTGTGGGCTAAATTTAACCTCGTTGATTCTGATTCGCCCAGGTTTAGGTGAATAGCACATTACTCGACTGGCGAATGACGAGCTTCGGTTGCAAAATGACTTGTTTGTCGAATGGTTCTCCATTGATTTGTTGGATGAGCATTGTGGAAACCATCGTTCCAATTTCATAAATAGGCTGATGGACGGTGGTCAGGGGGGGGTGGGTGTGTGTGGCCCAGGGAATATCATCGAACCCGGTAACGGCTATGTTGCTTTTGGAGGCTAACGCGTGATCTTGAATTGCGCTCAACGCGCCGATAGCCATCAGGTCGTTACAGGCAACAATTGCGGTGGGGGGAGGATTCAGATTGAGGAGCTGCGTGGCAAGTTTGTACCCTGAACGCTGGGTGAGGTCGCCTTCAAGTAACAATTCGTCATCAATAGAGAGGTTGTGTGTTTGAAGGGTGTCCAAAAATCCTTTTAACCGATAGTAGGCAAACATTAAGTTGGCGGGGGCGGCGATGCAAGCAATGCGGGTGTGTCCCTGTTCAACCAAATGGTCAACAACCAGCTTCATTCCCAACGTGCCATTTTCATCAACGAGCGGGAAGTTGTTTTCGCCTTCTGTGCGCCCAAATACGGAAAAAAGGTAGTTGTGTTCTTGCAACAAGGCAATGCGCGGGTCGTTGCGGCGAGTACGCACAATGATAAAGCCATCCACGCGGCGGCTTTGGATGTTTTTGAGATAGGCTTCCATCTCTTCGTTGCCGGGCGCGCGGGTAGAAACCAATAAATCGAAGCCATGTTTGACGGCGGTGTTCCCCACGCCGGCCAGAAATTCGCTGAAGAACGGGTCGGAGAAACGAGGGCCGAAAGTGGGCATAATAAAACCAATTGTTTCAGTGCGTTTTTTGCGTAATTTTTGGGCAATACTGCTGGGATGGTAGCCCATTTCTTTGGCGACTTGCTTGATCCGCCGACGTGTTTCTTCATTAACATCATCATAGTCATTGAGCGCGCGAGACACAGTAGTGATTGAGCGTCCTACGCGCTCTGCAACATCTTTGATGGTGACGGCCATAATAATCCCTTACAAAGTTTACCGAAAACGTTTTGGAATGATAAAAGTATAACCGAAAACGTTTTGGAAGTCAAGCAAAGATGCGAATCTGCAGCAATTCTCATTTTAACCCCAGGCCTGACTGGTTTTGTCCTCAGGGCTGTTCAGTTCTCCGTTTAATCCTGTCCGGTAAAAGTAAATTTTTGCACTGGGCTATGCGTTGCGAGGCAATTGTTCTTCCAACTCGGCCGCGGTGGTTACCGGAAGCTGGCAGGTGAAGTTCTGGCAAACGTAGGCGGTGGGCAACTCATCTATTGCGGGACGATGGTTGAGCAAAGGGATTGCAGACCTGGTGGTAGGGGTGGGGGTGAGCGCAACCACCAGGTTGGGGCGATAGGGCTTTTGTAAGCTTGCCAGCATATTTTGCATGGCAGCGTGCGTAGGTGAGCCGACCAGAGCGATTTCTTTGGCGGGAGAAAACGCAAATGTGAACGCCCCAAGCCAGTGTGAAAACGCTGTGGGGTAGCGGCTCAACGTTTTTTGCAGCGCGCTCAAGGCGGTAATTGCTGGGTGATAGTAGGCGTCGTTGCCAGTGTAGGCTGCCAGTTGCAATAGATTGC
>CAYPUV010000175.1:0-8616 GCA_964413895.1 uncultured Anaerolineaceae bacterium | reverse complement strand
GCGGGCGCGTTCAAATTTCGCGGGGCATACAACACCCTCAGCCAACTGACGGACGATGAAAAACAGCGCGGGGTGGTGGCCTATTCCTCTGGCAACCACGCGCAAGGCGTGGCCTACGCCGCGAAACTGCTCGGCATCCCCGCCACCATCGTCATGCCCACCGACGCCCCAAAACTGAAGCTGGCCGCGACACGAGGCTACGGAGCAAACGTGGTGTTTCACAACCGCCAAACGGAAGACCGCGCCCAAATTGCGGCGGATATTGCCCGCAAAACGGGCGCGGTCATCATCCCTCCCTTCGACCATCCGCACATTATGGCGGGGCAGGGAACGGCGGGGCTGGAACTGATGCAGGATGTTCCCGATTTGGATGTGCTGCTCACGCCCGTGGGCGGCGGCGGCTTGCTCAGTGGATGCGCCATGGCGGCGAAAGGCATCAATCCCGATGTGCGCGTTTTTGGGGTTGAAACGGAACGCAGTAACGATTGGTGGCAGTCGCTGCGGGCGGGCGAGCGCATCAAAATCGATCCACCGGACACTATCGCCGACGGGATGCGTACCCAGCAACCGGGCGAATTCACCTTTGCGGTGGTGCGCGCGCTGGTGGAAGATATTCTGCTGGTCAGTGAGCAGGATGTGATGGACGCGATGAAGGTGCTATTGATGCGGCTGAAAATTCTGGCAGAACCGACCGGTGCGGTCGCCCCGGCGGCAGTACTGACGGGAAAACTCAATGCGTCCCCCGGCGCGAAGGTCGGCGTGGTCATCTCCGGCGGCAACGTTGACCCGGATTTGCTGGCGAAAATACTGACAACTGACAACTGACAACCATCATGATTATTCTCATTAACGGCGCGTTGGGCGTCGGCAAAACGGAAACATCGTGGGCACTGCACACTCGTTTCGACCAGAGTGTGATGCTCGATGGCGATTACATCGGCGCGGTGCATCCGTTTGAAATTTACGATAATGCCCGCATTGAATATCTACATCGCACAATTGACCATTTGATTGAGTTTCATCAGCAACATGGCTACCACAATTTTGTCGTCAATTACGTGTTTGAAACGCCGGAAGCATTGGCAGACCTGCGGCGGCGACTCATTCAGCGCGATGAGCGGGTGTATGTGTTTCGGTTGGTGTGTGCAGTGGATGAACTGGCGCGGCGGGTGCGGGTGCGCAACGGCGATCGACTCGATTGGCAGTTGGCGCGGGCGCGGGAACTGACCGCTATTCAAGATGAAGCAGCGCAGCGCGGCGACTTGGGTACGCCAATTGACACCACTGGACAGTCGGTGGCGGCAGTGGTAGAGACCATCTGGCACGAAACACACAAGTCGGTGGAAATTGTGCCGTACAACCCCGCATGGGCGAATGAATTCGCGGCGGAATCGGCGCGCGTGCGGGCGGCACTGGGCAATTTGGCAGTGAACATTCATCACATCGGCAGTACATCCGTGCCGGGGTTGGCGGCGAAACCGATTACTGACCTGATGGTGACGGTGCGGCGGCTGGATGATGCGATTGCGTGCATCGCGCCGTTGCAGTCGTTGGGGTACACGTTTGTGGATCATCCTCAAAACACCGACCGCCGCTTTTTCAAGAAAGGGGATCCGCGCACCCACCACTTGCATATTGTGGAACACGGCGGTACAGAAGAATGGCGCCACGTGGCATTCCGCGATGCGCTGCGGGCGGATGATCGTCTGCGGGATGACTATGCCGCGCTGAAAATAAAACTGGCGGAGCAATTCACCGACAATCGCCCCGCCTATACAGATGCCAAGACCACCTTTGTGGAAACGGTCTTGAGCAGCGTGTCAGGTAGAAATCAAAACAATGGCGGTTAAGGCCAGGAGAATGCCTGCCCCTTGTTTTGGCGTGAGCGTCTCATGCAAAAATATCACTGCCAATAAAATTGTAAAGATAGGGTACAGCGCTGTAGACGTGACCACCAGCGACACCTTGCCTCTGGTCACAGCAATCAAGAAAAAATAGGCGCCCAAAATCCCCAGTGCGCCGGTCACAAACGCCATCAAAGCGCCCTGGGGGTGAAAGTCAACCTTAAAATTTAAGAACACTAGCGCCACTGCGCCAATCAACAATCCCCCCAGCGCTTCGTATAGAACCGCGCTGGCGGGGTTGATGGATTTTACAGCCAATTTAGGGAGAAACCCCCACAATCCCCACACCAAAAAAGTGCCTAAGGTTGGTATTAGCCAGGCTTTCACAGTGATCTCCATTCTTTGAGCGCGTTTTCCAGGGCAGTTAACAATAACAACACGTTTTCAGGCCGGCTGTTGAAGCCCATTAAGCCAATGCGCCACACTTTGCCGCCAAGTTGACCCAACCCACCGGCAATTTCAATGTTGTAATGGTGCAGCAAATATTGCTGCACCGCTTTCCCGTCCACCCCAGCGGGGATGACGGCGGTGGTCAGGCTGGGTAGCCGATATTCGTGCGGCACGTGGCAGGCAATGCCCATTTCTGCCAACCCATCCCACAACAGTTCGGCATTCTGCTGGTGCCGCTGCCAGCGCGCGGCCAGCCCTTCCTCTGCCACCAATCGCAACGCTTCTCGGAAGGCATAGTTCATATTAATAGGCGCGGTATGATGGTAGGTGCGTTCTTTACCCCAGTACTTGCCCACCATTGTCATATCCAGGTACCAATTGGCGACCTTCGTTTTGCGCCGATTCAACTTCTTTGTTGCCCGCTCTCCGAGGGTTAGTGGTGCAATGCCCGGCGGGCAACTGAGACATTTTTGGCTGCCGCTGTAGGCTACGTCCACTTGCCATTCATCCAGAAATAGCGGCACGCCGCCCAAACTGGTGACACTGTCCACCAGCAAAAGGCAGTCAAATTCGCGGCACAAGGCACCCACACCTTCCAGTGGTTGTCGCGCCCCGGTGGACGTTTCAGCGTGTACCAGTGCCAGTACCGCTGGGCGGTGGGTTTCCAGTGCTGTGCGCAACTCGTCCAACGAGAACACGTCTCCCCAGGGTTTCTCCAGCCGCCGCACATCGCCGCCATAGCGGCTTGCCATGTCACACAGCCGCTCGCCAAAATAGCCATTCACACCTACTACAACCACATCGCCCGGTTCGACGGTGTTGGCCAGACTGGCTTCCATTGCCGCGCTCCCCGTGCCGCTGACGGGGATGGTGAGTGGATTATCGGTTTGCCATGCGTAGCGCAGCAACGCTTGCGTTTCGTTCATCAACTGAATGAATTGGGGGTCAAGGTGCCCTACTTGTCGCATACCTAACGCTTGCAATACGCGGGGATGGGCATTCGAGGGGCCAGGGCCGAGCAATAAACGGGGAGGAACATCAAGCTGTACTACGCTTAACCGGTGTGTATCGGAAATCGATGGAAGTGAAGTAGAGGTCATCATTCGTAATCCTTTCTGTAGAAAATGGATAGGGATTCTGTGCAATAAAGTATAGGCTGATGGTCTGGGTGATTTCAATCTATGTCTACGGAGCCAGGCATTTCTGCGTAGCCGTAGTACTCGTGTTCAATATGGTCGCTGTACACTTCTATTATTCTAAAGCCTGGCGGGTCGTCTCCCAGTGGCATAGAGGCTGCGCTGGATATCACGTATTCTGTATCGGCGTATGTATTGTAAATATTCCGATGCAAATGTCCTGAAAATACAGCATCAACGCCGTACTCCCGAAACAGTGCAAAATAGGTTTTTCTTGCCTCAAGGGGGACATTAAAATAGTTGTCTTCTTCTATCGGGTCAGACAAAAACAGGGGACGGTGCATAAAGACAATAATTTGTAGTGGACGTTCTATTGCGGTTTTTTTAAGCTCGGCCTCCAGCCACTGTAATTGAGCTTTTTCTTCTGCGTGTTCTTGGGGTTGGCCCAGCATTAGTTCGCTATTAAGAGCAATAAAATAAGCGCCCTTGTACCTGAACGAATACCGGTCTGGGCCAAACGTTTGCCGATAATTTTCCAGGCTGCTTGTTGTGGTGAACGTGTCATGGTTTCCTGGCAACAAGTACAGGGGAATGTTTGGATCTAACATGCCGGCGATGCGTTTGAAGGCTGTAATTTCCTGTTTGTCTTCGCCTCTGTGTTCAATCATATCGCCGGTAATTACAACGAACGTGGCTTTAACGTATTTGCGTGCTGTATTGCCGCCTCAAAAAGCTCGTCTTCGTCGCCTAATCCTAAATCTACTGTGCTTCTTTCCCCGAATTCTCCGTAAAGTTGTGGGTCTGTCATCTGGATAAAGAAGAATAGGGGAGAGGGTCCTTGCCGGTTTAACGTGAATGAGACGGTCAGCAATACTGCGGCAATGACCACAATAGCACTCACCGCTACTAGACGTGTAGTTTTGCGCCTGATTTGCTTTATCATTGCCATTTGTTTCCCCCTGGGGGTTACAACCTTAACCTCGGATAGCAAGAGAACACCGTACCTCTTTTCCTGATCCTAAAAATTGGGAAAAGAAGCTGTATGGTTGCTGATGGTGTTTAATTGGTGTTGAACCAGTTTGACACGTGTAAATGCATTATAGCAATATATTCAAGATATTTAAAGGCAACAGGATAAATTTAAAAATGCAACGGTGGGTAGGGCCTGGAGTGCGTTTCAGCTTTTAGGCGAATATCCGAATCCAGCATCCTTCGCTAGCGCGTCACCATTGTTCTGCGCCCCTCAGGATGTGATCATCAGACCCGCCTAAATCTTGAAATGCACCCTAGGGCCTGTCCAGATTTCTTGCTTGCGGGGTGCTATGGTACAATTTAATTTTTGAACCCCAGACAGGAAGTACCTTTATCCTTTAATAGGGCACGGACAATGATAAAAAATACGCAAAAAATCTATCGTGAATTTCCCACCACCTTTTGGACGCTGATGGGTTCGATGTTCATCGATAGGCTGGGGGGTGCATTGCTATTCCCTTTTTTTGCTTTATACGTTACGCAAAAATTTGGGGTCGGTATGACCGAGGTGGGAATACTCTTTGCTGTTTTTGCCACCGCGAATTTTTTTGGCAGCATGGTTGGCGGCGCGCTCACCGACAAATTTGGTCGCCGCTGGATGATTATTTTTGGCCTGATTGTAAGTGCCTTGAGTAGTTTACTGATGGGCTTTGTCAGTGAATTGGCACTTTTCTATTTGCTGGCTGGATTTGTGGGCCTGCTGTCGAACGCGGGCGGCCCGGCACAACAGGCGATGGTAGCCGATCTGCTGCCCCAGGAGAAACACACAGAAGGTTACGGTATTATGCGGGTTGTTGCCAACCTGGCCGTCACCATTGGCCCCGCCATCGGTGGACTGCTGGCATCGTGGTCTTATCTACTGCTGTTTATTGTTGACGCTGTTACCAGCATCATCACCGCGGTGATTGTGTACTTCAAGCTGCCGGAAACAAGACCGGACACTCCAGCAGGGCAACGCGAGCAATCATTGTTGCAAACGATGGGGGGCTACAGCGATGTTTTGCGAGATGGCATTTATGTGGCTTTTTTAGTTATTTCCCTGCTGGGCGTAATTGTGTACATTCAAATGAACAGCACTCTTTCAGTTTATTTGCGTGATGTGCACGGCATTCCGGCGCAAGGGTTTGGGTACATTTTAAGTATGAATGCCGGCATGGTGGTTGCCTTCCAGTTTTGGATCACCCGGCGTATTTCCAAATATGCTCCCATGTTGATGATGGCATTCGGGACAGTCTTCTACGCGGTGGGATTTGCTATGTACGGGTTTGTTTCCAGCTATGCATTATTTATGCTGGCGATGGTCATCATCACTATCGGGGAAATGATTGTCACGCCGGTGTCGCAAGCGTTGGTGGCGCAATTTGCCCCGGAAGATATGCGCGGGCGCTATATGGCGATGTTCGGGTTTAGTTGGACGATCCCCTTTGCGGTGGGGCCGTTATTGGCCGGTTTGATTATGGATAATTTTGACCCCCATTGGGTGTGGTACGCAGCGGGCATCACGGCAACCGTTGCAGCGGCGGGATACTTGCTGTTGCATACCGGAGTCACGGCACGTTTGGACAAACCTGCCGCAGCCAATCTGACATCATAGCGGCTTAATCTGTGTCCCCTTGGAAAAGATTGCCCGCCGCCGCTTCATCCACAAACCAGGCCACGGTGCCATCCACCGGGTGGATCATCCCTGCGGGTAACGTTGATGATGCTGATGTTACCTGTGGCAGAATGGCGGCTTTACTATCTCCGGTAGCGATAAAAACCACCTGCCGGGCGTGATTGAGAAGCGGTAACGTGAAAGTAATGCGCTGTGGTGGCGGCTTGGGAGAGTCAAAAATGGGGACCACCCAGCGCCTGGTTTCTGTGAGCAGTGCGTGGCCCGGAAACAGTGACGCCGTGTGACCATCCGGCCCCATCCCCAGCAAGATCAGGTCAAAGTGTGGCAGATCTTCGGGGGAGGGCTGGAATACGCGGGCCAAAGTAGTTTGATAGTTGGATGCTGCATCGGCAGGTGACAGATCAGCTTCCACGGCAAAAATCTGGTGGGAGGGGACAGGGACATGCTCCAACAGCATTTCTTGCGCCAGCCGGACGTTGCTGTCCGGGTGGATGTGGGGGACGCAACGCTCATCGGCCCAGAAAACATACCAATTTTCCCACGCAATTTGCAAAACTAACGGCTCGGTAGTGAGTGCCGGGCCGATCAACTTCGGCAGCGATCCACCGGACAACGCCACGGAAAAGCGTCCCCGTTCGGCAATTGCTTGCGCCGACAGGCGAGCTACGTGGCGTGCTGCCGCCTCCCCCGCCAAAGCGGGGGTCGGATGAATGTGAATTGTTGGCCGAAGGTTGGTGGATCTGTTCATTTTACAAGGTTGCAAATACCGCTGCTGCCGCGGCGATGGTGGTTTCAATGTCGGCATCGCTGTGGGCTGCGCTCATAAATCCGGCTTCAAATTGCGAGGGCGCCAGGTACACCCCGCGCTCAATCATCCCCCAGAAAAATTTACCAAATCGTTCTATATTTGCTTGGCTGGCAGTGTCCCAATTGGTGACGGGGCTATCAGTGAAATAGGTGCAGAACATGGTGCCGACCTGCGTCTGGTACACGGGAACGCCCGCGTTTTTTGCTGCTGCGCCGATGCCCGCGCCGAGTTTTTCGGCTTGCGCGACCATCCCCTCGAACACGCCCGGTTGCCGCAGGATCTTCAATGTTTCCAGCCCGGCGGTCATCGCCAGGGGGTTGCCGCTGAGTGTGCCGGCTTGATACATCGCTCCTGCCGGCGCGACCATCCGCATAATTTCGGCTTTGCCCGCGTATGCGCCAACGGGCAGTCCGCCGCCGATGACTTTGCCGAGTGTGGTCAGGTCGGGCAGCACGCCGTACAATCCCTGCGCCCCGCTCAGCGAGACGCGAAAGCCGGTCATCACCTCATCGAAAATGAGGAGCGCGCCCTCTGATTCGGTGATGGCGCGGAGGCCCTGCAAAAAGCCATCGGTGGGGGGGACGACGCCCATATTGCCCGCCACCGGCTCGACGATGACGGTGGCGATTTGGCCGGGGTTGGCGGCGAACAGTGCTCGCACGCTGTCCAGATTGTTGTAATCGGCAATCAGCGTGTCTTGCGCCGTCCCTTTCGGCACGCCGGGACTGTCGGGCAAGCCGAGTGTCGCCACGCCGGAACCGGCTTTCACCAACAGCATGTCGCCGTGTCCGTGATAGTTTCCCGCGAATTTGATGATTTTATCGCGCCCGGTGAACGCCCGCGCCAACCGGATGGCGCTCATCGTGGCTTCGGTCCCACTGTTGACAAAACGCACCATTTCGGCGGACGGAACCATCTCGCACACCATTGCTGCCAATTCCGTTTCGATGACGGTGGGCGCGCCATAGCTCGTGCCGCGCTCGGCGGCGGCTTTCAGCGCAGAGACCACTTGCGGGTGGGCGTGTCCCAGCACCAGCGGACCCCAGCTCAGCACGTAGTCAATATAGCGGTTGCCGTCCGCGTCGAACAGGTATGCGCCTGCGGCATGGTCAATGAACAGCGGATTGCCGCCCACACTGCGGAACGCCCGCACGGGGGAGTTCACTCCGCCGGGGATGTATTTTTTTGCATGGTCGAATAGTTTTTTTGACTCGGTGGTTTGCATTTAAAAACTCCTGTAATGTAGAGAGTGAATAATGAAAAAATTGGGTCTTTGGGGATTCAGGGGGTTTGTCATTGCGAGGCGCGTTTTTTGCGCCAACCTGTGCCCCAGCGGGGTAAGCAATCTCCGTGAACGTAATTGGGGATTGCTTCGCTTCGCTCGCAATGACATTTTACAATCCCCCTGAATTCCGGCTGAACCCCAAAATTATTCATTATTCATTGTTAATTATTCACTGATAATTGCCCGCGCGGTTTCTTCGCCCTGATGAATGCAGTCCGGGATGCCAACGCCACGGAACGCGCTGCCGGTGAAATACACGCCGGGCAGGGCTGCGGCGGCAAGTTGCTCGATGCGCTCAACCCGTTCCATGTGTCCCACATCATATTGTGCGTTCGATTTTCGCCAGTGGTAAATTTCGGCGCGGGTCGGCTCGGCGGTGATACCCATCAGCCGCCGCAATTCGCCGCGCACCAGCGTCACCAATTCCTCATCGGACAGGTCAACCA
>CAYPUV010000174.1:0-8729 GCA_964413895.1 uncultured Anaerolineaceae bacterium | reverse complement strand
ATTGAAAGGCGTGCACATTCAGCTCTCCACCACCGAGCCAAAATCTATTGTTACCTACACGTTGTCTTGAAATAGAACAATTGATTTTGCAAAATCCCGTCCGCGAAGTAAACTAGCAATCAAATTAAAATGTAGAGGCATCTTTAGACAAGGACGAACGACCCCCCGCAACAGGCAACGCCCGCCGGCTACGGTTGTCATTCGTCCTTCGTTTTGAAGTAGCAATTCAGCATGATCATAAATGACAGAGCGTTAGACCGAATTCTGTCCACTGTGCAGAAACCGGCCCGCTACATTGGCGGGGAATTCAATAGCATCGTGAAAAACTGGGCCACCGTGGAAACCAAAATCGCGCTGGCCTTCCCCGATGTATACGACCTGGGCATGAGCAATTTGGGGCTGGCAATTTTGTACAGCCTCATTAATGAACGTCCCCACCTGCTTGCGGAACGGGTTTACGTCCCCTGGCCGGATATGGAACAGGCGATGCGCGCCCAAAATATGCCCCTTTACGCGCTGGAAACCCGGCACGAACTCCGCGATTTTGACCTGATAGGCATTAGCCTGCCCTACGAGCAACTTTACACAAACGTCCTCACCTTGCTTGATTTGGCAGGGCTGCCCCTCAAAAGCACAGACCGGGACGCTCGCCACCCGCTGGTGCTGGCAGGGGGCAACGCCGCCTTCAACCCCGAACCGATGGCCGACTTTATCGATTTTTTCGTCATCGGCGAAGGCGAAGACGTAATACTTGAAATTCTAGAAGCCTATCAGCAAGTAAAAACCGCCGACCGAAACACACAACTACGACAAATGGCACAAATTCCCGGCGTGTACGTGCCACGCTTCTATGCGCCCAGCTACGCCCCCTCCGATGGCACGCTAATGAAGATGGAACCGCTGGTGGAAGAAGCCGCGCCGCACATCAGCAAACGGATCAGCCCCCTAATGCCGCGTCCGGTGACAAAATTCATCCTCCCACACACCGATATAGTTTTTAATCGCGCCTCCATCGAAATTCAGCGCGGTTGCACCCGAGGGTGTCGCTTCTGTCACGCCGGGATGGTCTTCCGACCGGTGCGAGAACGCTCGTTGACCGAACTGCTGGAAACAGTAGACGCCATTATCCGCGAAACCGGCCACGAGGAACTTGGCCTGCTTTCACTCAGCAGCAGCGATTACAGCCAGATCGGCCCACTGATCAAAGCCATCTCTGAAAAGTATGATACTTCAGCATTCAACATTTCGCTGCCCAGCTTGCGTATTGAAAGCTTCAGCGCCGACCTGGCAGAAATGCTGACAGGACGGCGCAAATCGGGCTTTACCTTCGCCCCAGAAGCCGCCACCGACCGCCTGCGAAACGTTATTAACAAACCTATCAGCACCCAGGCTCTGCTAGAAACCGTTGACGAAGTGTATAAACGCGGCTGGCGACTAATTAAACTCTATTTTATGATTGGCCAACCCACTGAAACCGATGAAGATGTTATTGCCATTGGCCGTCTGGCCAGGCAAGTGTTAAAAATCGGACAAACGTACCACGGGCGTAAGGCAAAAGTCCGTATTGGCGTTTCTACCTTTGTGCCCAAACCGCACACGCCGTTTCAGTGGGCGTCATTGTGGCCGTTAGATGAGATTAAACGCAAACAAGCGTTACTACTCAACGAGGTGCGCGGACACAGAAACATCCTCTACAATTACAACAACCCGGAAGAAAGCCTGCTAGAAGCGGCGTTGTCTCGCGGCGACCGGCGAGTGGGGGCCGTGATCCAGCAAGCGTGGGAACACGGAGCCAAGTTCGATGCCTGGACAGGCCAATTCAAACCCGCCGTCTGGTGGGCGGCATTTGCCAGAGTGGGACTTTCGCCAGCCTGGTACGCGCAGCGCAGCCGACTGGCAGACGAGGTCTTCCCCTGGGACCATATCGGCGCGGGGGTAGAAAAACGCTGGTTGCTGATGGATTGGTACGCGGCTCAAGCAGGAGAAACAAAAGTAGACTGTCGGGGACACTGCTACAATTGTGGCATATTAACCACCTTCAAAGGGCTGCGCGCCGCTACTCCACCTCAGGCCTGGCAGTGCCCGCCGATTCGTAATCCGCGCTGGAGACAGTTGGCTGAGCAGGGCAACGTATTGGGACTTACCCCCATTGTAAAAGAAAGTATGGCTCGCGCCAAAGCGCCAGAAGTATAGTCAAAATGCAATCACCACCAAAATACCGGTATCGACTGACCTTTAGCAAAGGACATCCTGTAAAATATGTGGCCCACCTGGACGTGGTATTGGCCTGGACGCGCGCTTTCCGGCGAGCCGAAATCCCCCTGGCTTATTCTGGAGGGTTCAATCCACGCGCCAAAATCCACGTGGCGGCAAGTTTGCCCGTGGGCACAATGGGCGCAGCAGAGCTGATGGACATTTTCCTCACCGAACCCATGGCGCCGGACGAAATTTTGCACCGTGTGCGCGCCACCTTGCCCAACGGCTTTAAACTCCACGCAGTCAAAAAAGTGGCCGCCAAAGCGCCCGGTCTGCAAGCTTCGCTGCGCCAGGCCGATTATGTCATTGTAGTAGAGACAAACTTAGCTGAAAGTGATCTGACTACACGAATATCCACCCTGCTGGCCCAAGATTCAATAATGCAAACACGCATCCGACGCAACAAAGAAGAACTGTTTAACTTGCGCCCTCTTTTGCACACCCTGGAACTGGTGGCAAAAAACAAAGCCGAAGCCACGCTCGCAATGCGATTATCGGCAGGACAACAAGGCAACCTGCGCCCCGACGCCGTGCTGCACGCATTGGGTATTCGCAACACCTGGTATCAGGCAGAGCGCACCAAACTTATTTTTGACATTTGACAGTTAACGCCAGAACACATATAATTGTTTTTTGTGGTTTATGTTCAGGGTCACCGTATCTGCGCCTGGCGTCCACACCACCAACTGATATTGCGGGCAATTGTTGGCCCAACATGTAGTGCGTTAATCACTAAAACCACAATAAGTTGTGGTTTTAATTTTGGAAAATTGTAACTATTCACCTCCACCCCCCAAGCCCTTCTCCCTGCCAGAGGGAAGCGGCTAGAAACGGAAAATTAACAGTGCAGCTAAACGTCTGCACTTGCATCAAAATAAAGAGGTAACTATGTACGCAATTGTTGTGAGTGGCGGAAAACAATATAAAGTGTCAGAAGGCGACGTGTTTGAGGTAGAAACGTTACCGGCTGAAGTTGGCAGCACCGTTGAACTTGACCAGGTACTGATGATTGGCGGCAGCGACGGGACAACCATCGGCACACCCCTGGTTGACGGCGCTAAAGTTACGGCCACCGTTCAGAGCCACGGACGGGGCAAAAAAATCATTGTTTTCAAACATAAAAAGAACTACAAGCGCAAGCAAGGTCATCGCCAAAATTACACCCGCTTGCAAGTAGAGAAAATCGAAGCTTAATTGGGAGGCACCTATGGCACACAAAAAAGGGGGCGGTTCTAGCCGCAACAACCATGATAGTCCGGGCCAACGGCTTGGTGTAAAAAAATTTGGTGGTGAACTGGTAAAACCGGGAAACATCATTGTTCGGCAGCGGGGCACGAAGTTCCACCCGGGGAATAACGTTGGCATGGGCAGAGACCACACAATTTTCTCGCTTATTGATGGACACGTAACATTTGAAAACGTCGCCCGCAGCAAAAAACAAATTAGCGTGTATCCGGGAAATCATTAAACGCAAGCCAGATAATCGCTGACAATTGTTTAGTTCCACTATTGAATTTTACAGGAAGGTTAGATACTGATGAAAGCAGGAATTCATCCCAAATATTATCCAGAAGCCCGTGTGATTTGCGCTTGCGGGAACACCTGGACAACCGGCTCCACGCTGCCAGAAATTAGAACCGACATTTGCTCGGTGTGTCATCCCTTTTACACCGGTGAGCAGCGTATTGTTGACACCGCGGGTCAGGTTGAGCGCTTTATGACTCGGCTAAAACGCTATGGCGCACACGAGGAAGAAAAAGAAAAACGAAAAATCAAAGCACAAGAGAAAGCAAAACAGGCGTTCCTCAAGCAGCAGCTTGTGGCACTTGATTTGCCAGACCGCCTGTTCGGCATTCTTACCGACGCCAATTACATCACCGTGGGCGATGTGGTTAACCAATTGCAGGCTGATGAATCCACATTTTTAAACCTGGGTGGTTTTGGGCCAAAATCACTGGAACAGCTCAAAGCAAAAGTACAACAAGCTGAAGAAACATTCGTTTTGGTACAATAATTAGAATAGTCACAATTTTTCGTGTATAATGCAGGGCAAACGTTCTAGAACGTTTGCCCTTTTTCGTTGAGCCAATATCAATCAAAAGGAGAAGCTATTTATGTATCACCGCTACGACGGAGGATGGATTGAGGTTATTTGCGGCAGTATGTTCAGTGGCAAAACCGAAGAACTCATCAGACGGCTTCGACGCGCCGAATATGCTCGCCAAAAAGTGCAGGTTTTTAAACCTACGCTGGATGATCGCTACAATAAAACCGCTGTTAGCTCACACTCTGGCGCACATTTCACCGCCCAGGCGGTAGAATCGACACAAGACATTTACAAGCTACTAGATGATGACACTGACGTCATTGGTATTGATGAAGTTCAGTTCTTTGGCTGGGAAATTGTGGACCTGTGCAACAGCCTGGCCGAAGCGGGCAAACGGGTCGTGGTTGCCGGGCTGGATATGGATTTTCGCGGTGAACCGTTTGGGCCAATGCCCGTGTTGATGGCACAAGCAGAAGCGGTGGATAAATTGCAAGCTATTTGCATGGTGTGCGGTGCTCCGGCCAGTCGCACGCAACGCCTGGTTGATGGCAAACCCGCACCGTACAACGCGGAAATTATTCTGGTGGGGACCGAAGAAGTTTATCAGGCACGCTGCAGAAAATGCCACGACGTCCCTGATGCGCCCAACGGGGCTAATCACAAATAAAAGGTGGCACACGCCCCTACACCACAAAAATACAGGAGCCAGAAATAATGATTGCCATTGACCTTAATTACACAACCAGCTTTCTGTTGAGCCTGCTGAACACCCCCAGCCCCACCGGCGACACAGATAACGCCGTAAACCTGGTTGAGGCCGAGTTCAAAAAATTGGGGATCGTCACTGCCCGCACGCCGAAAGGGGCATTGTTAGCCACCTTCCCCGGTACACAAAACAGTCCTCCCAGAGCCTTAAGCGGGCACGTTGATACCCTGGGCGGAATGGTCAAAGAAATAAAACCCAATGGACGACTCAAAATCAGCAACCTGGGCAGCTACTACCCCGGTAGCATCGCCGGCGAATATTGCACCGTTCACACCGATTCCGGCGACAACATCGGCGGAACTGTTTTATTAGCCAAGCAGTCGGCGCACATCCATCGCGTTGACGAAATCCACCAATCTGCAAAAAATCTAACCAACCTGGAAGTGCGCCTCGACGCACGCACCACCTCAAAAATAGAGACAGAAGCGCTGGGCGTGCAGGTAGGCGACTTTATCAGTTGGGACCCGCGCGCGCAACTTTCCACTACCGGATTCATAAAATCGCGGCATCTGGATGATAAAGCGGGCGTCGCCGCGATGCTGGCTGCGGCACAAGCGATGGTGGTACACGGGCGCACACCTGCCTATACCACGCACTTTTACATTAGCACATATGAGGAGGTGGGGCACGGCGCTGCGTCCAGCATCCCCGCTACTGTAGACGAATTACTGGTTGTGGATATGGGCGTTGTGGGCGCAGGACAGGCCAGCGACGAGTTCAGCGTAACCATTTGCGCTAAAGATGGCAGCGGGCCATACAATCTCCCTCTACGACGCAAGCTGGTGTCACTGGCAAAGAACGCCAACATTCCCTGCCAGGTTGATGTTTTTGTAAACTACAGCTCAGACGGCTCGGCAGCGCTGCGAGCGGGGCTGGATGCTCGCGTGGCCCTCATCGGTCCCGGCGTTGATAGCTCGCACGCCTACGAGCGAACGCATCAAGATGCGCTGCTGCACACCGCGCAACTCATTGTAGAATACCTGCAAGCAGAATAAAAAACGGGGTACACAACCTACAAGATTGCAAGCTATACACCAGGCATTCGTTATGGCCTGAATAATTCTTGCTGACTGGGCCGCGCAGACAGCGTTAAATTGATCTTCTTCAGTTCCCCGTTGCGAATAATCGATAAAACAATTGTATCGTCCACCCTTCCTCGGCGGCTCAAAAACGAAATCAGGTCATCAAACCCTGTCACGGGTTCATCTTCAACCCCCACAATTACGTCACCACCGATTTGGGTTAACGCCCCATCACTGGTGGTGAATTCTTCGTTGCCTCCTCGTAAACGGGCCTTACTTGCCGGACTTCCGGGCAATACTTGCACAACCAGCGCCCCGTGCAGCTCATTCAATCCCATTGCAGTGGCAATTTCTGGTGTAACCGAATTGCCCACAATACCAATCCACGGGTGCTGGTATGCGCCCGTTTCTATCAAACTGGGAACCACCCGTTGCGCCAGATTCCCCGGAATGGCAAATCCCACCCCCAAAAAGCTTCGTTCCCCGGCCCCCATCTGGCGGGGAACAATGGCGCTCACCACGCCAATTACTTCACCGTGAGAATTCAACAAAGGGCCACCCGAATTGCCAGGATTCACGGCAGCATCGGTTTGAATAATTTCTGGGATGCGGAAGCCGCTGTTCACAGCCGGTAAGCTGCGCCCTAACGCGCTAATAATCCCGGTGGTCAACGACCCGGCCAAGCCAAATGGATTGCCAATGGCTACCGCGCGCTGACCCACTTTCACGGCATCAGAATCACCCCACGTAACGGGCAACAAACTTTCAGGGGGGACGTTCACTTTAATAACGGCCAAATCACTGTCTGAATCCGTACCTATAATCTCCGCCGGGAACCGTGTGCCATCATAAAGCGTTACCGTTACTTTTTTGGCGTCTTCCACAACATGGTTGTTGGTGATGATGTAGCCTTCTTTGCTGTACACAAACCCAGACCCCTGTCCCTGTGGATTAAAAAACGGGCTAAACTGCTCTGGGGGAGCGTCTGGCTGATCAGGTTGTTTGTCATTCGGTATCGGGGGGTGTTCGAATGTACGGTTGAGGATCACTTCAATATTCACCACCGAAGGGTTCACACGTTGATACAAATTTACCAACAGCGCCTCTTCTGCATCGGCCTGTGAAATTACCTGCTCTGGCAGTGGCGTAGCAATGGGGTGCAGAGTTGGCTGCACCATCGCTGTCACCTGGGCAAGCTGATTCTCCGGGCTGGAGCTTTCTACATGTTTGGCAAACAAAGTATTTGTACCCAAATTGGGCAACAAGCTAATTCCCAAAATGCCGCAACCCAGAGCAACGAATACCAAGACAATAACTGAAATAATGAGTAACTTTGCACGCATAAAACTAAGTCTCCTGAATAGCAGGTTAGTGAACCCAAAAGCAATTTTAAGAATCAAATTTTGCGGGAACAGGTACCTACGCATTTACCACTACCATGTTTCAAATAGCAAAAGTGCCAGTCCCCTACACTGAAACGCATTTTTATGAGCAGAAAGCCGCAAGGCTCACCACCGTGAGTCGTGCGGCTTATTGAAAATTATACTCATCACATTGCACACGGCTACCGGCGACGTCCGCCACTGAGCCGCAATATCCAGTAAGCCAGTTGCATAATAGCCGCCAACGCTGCCACAACATACGTCCAGGCCGCAGCACCCAACACAGCAGAGACGCCGTTCAATTCAGCGCGGTCGACAATGTTATATTGGTAGAGCAACTTTTTCGCCCTGGCGCTGGCATCCAATTCCACCGGCAGCGTCACCAGCGAGAATAACGCTACCAGCCCGTACAGCACCACGCCAAACCAGGCCACCGTGTTCCCCAAAGCGGTTAGTCCCAAAAATGCCTGTAAAAGTATGCCGCCAAAAATAATCCACGGGGCCAGATTGCTCCCAAATTGAACCGCCGGAACCATCGCACTCCGAATTTGAAGCGGAAAATACCCCTTTGCGTCTTGAATAGCGTGCCCGGCTTCGTGAGCGGCCACACCAACGGCCGCCACCGAGGGGTATCGCGCAACGTCTGGCGATAATCGCAGCACGCGCTGGCGTGGATCGTAATGGTCGCTTAACTGCCCGCCGCGCGCCTCTTCCACGCGCACATCATACAAACCATTTGTATCTAAAATCTGCCGCGCCGCCTGAGCGCCGGTTAATCCACGCAGTGTTTTTACCTGGCTATATTTGCTAAACCGTGAGCGCACCGCACTCTGCGCCACAAATCCCAAAATCATTGTGGGAACTAAAAACAACAAAAATAATGGGTCAAAAAATATCATCAATATTCCTCCATGCAGTCTTTAGCGTTGACGATGTGGGTCATCCTCTATTTTTATCGCCACAGGTTGTGCCGCCGATTTTTTGTTGCTGCTAATTTTAAGCAGCCATAAACCCAACAAAAGCGCAAGAATAATAAATGATGTCATAAAAATTTCCTCTCTGCACCGAACAGTGTCTTAACCTGTTAATATTCTACCATAAATTGCGCCAGGTGATGAATTGAGTTTTCTCGCATCTTGCAACACTTTATTACCACATAATCCGGTGTATCTATTCAGGTAAAATGCTATTTAACAACCAAACGGGACTCCTGGCTTTTTCCCAATCGACAACATCGACAACAAAAAACCTTCGCA
>CAYPUV010000173.1:0-8787 GCA_964413895.1 uncultured Anaerolineaceae bacterium | reverse complement strand
GTGCATGAATTTGATTAGAATTCGTGCTTATACCAAGGTACCTTAGTAGTTACCTATTGATAATGATATGAAACAGAAAATTTTCTTTTTGGGTTTTCTAATACTATTTGTTTTGGCGGCATGTTCATCCTCAAATAATGTGGCCCCAACCGAAATTGTCACCCTGATAACGCCTACCACCGTTGCCCCATTGCCCATTACATCATCTGCGGTGGTGAACCCTGGCACATTCACAACATCACCTGTGCCAACCGCGACTAAGCCTATTCAAGGGAAAAATCATGTAAGTGGTACGATCTTTTTGGTGGAAAATGGCCAGAAACGTCCTTATGCTGGAGCAATTCTATATTTAGCAAAAACTATCATCGATACAAATGGTAACGAAAGTTTTGTGGCACTGGATAGGATAAATTCTCCCCGGGTGCAAGCCAATGAACAAGGTTATTTTGTCTTCACAGATCTTCCGGAAGGCAACTACGGTTTGATTTTGGACACCGTGCGCGATTCTTATTTTCTTCATTATCCAGAAACAAATGAACCAATACTGGTGTTCGTTGGTACTGATAGTAGTATAGATATTGGTGAACTCGTGTATGATGATTTGCCCGTAACTGTCGAATAAGCATCTCATGTACCTCATCATCCAAATTCCCTGTTACAACGAAGCCGACACGCTTCCACAGACCATTGCCGCCCTGCCAACCCGCATCCCCGGTGTTGACCGCATTGAAACCCTCATCATCGACGACGGCAGTACCGACGACACGGTAGCGGTGGCACAAAAACTCGGCGTGAACCACATTGTCCGCCACCCTCGCAATCGCGGGTTGGCGGCGGTGTTTCAGACTGGCCTCAATACTTGCCTGTGCCTGGGTGCCGACATCATCGTCAATACCGACGGCGACAACCAATACCCCGGCGACCAAATCCCCCAGCTGATTGCCCCGATTTTGCAGGGCAAAGCCGATATGGTCATCGGTGACCGACAAACACACACCATCCAGCATTTTTCTTCATCGAAGCGCTCTCTGCAACGGTGGGGGAGCTGGGTGGTGCGTGTGGCTTCCGGCACCGAAGTGCCCGATGCCACCAGCGGCTTTCGCGCCCTCAGCCGCGATGCCGCGATGCGCCTTTCCATTTTCACCAAATACACTTACACATTGGAAACCATTATTCAGGCCGGGAAAAAAGGATTGATTGTTGCCAGCGTCCCCATTCGAGTCAATGCGCCTCTGCGCGAGTCCCGGCTCATCAAAAGCAATTGGAGCTACATCAAACGCAATGCCGCCACCATCCTGCGCCTGTACACCTTTTATGAACCGCTGAAAACCTTCTTCTACCTCAGTATCCCCTTCTTTCTGGCGGGGTTTGCCCTGCTGGGACGATTTTTCTACTTTTACCTGAGTGGCACAATTAACACCTCTGGCCGTTTTGTGCAGTCGGTGGTCATTGGTGGCACACTGCTCACGCTGGGACTGCTCATCTTCATCCTCGGCGTCATCGCTGACCTCATCGCCGCCAACCGCCTGATAACTGAAGAAACGTTGTATCGCATGAAACGTCTGGAAATGAACAACCAAGATATTGATATTCCCCACCTTCTGGCAGAAGATCAGAAGCAACATCTGTAAAGACAGCCGTGCATCACGTCCCGTTGCACCTGTTCTTCTGGCTGGCCCTGTGATATAATTTACCCGACGCCATTAATAACTTGCTCGCAGGGTTGGTATGCTGCCAGGTAAATTCAGTTCCCGAAACCCCAAATTAAACAAGTTGCTCCAGCAGCAGATAGGTCTTTATCAAATTACCGAAATTCTGTCTGACGAAGGTACCCCCTGGCTGTGCAAAGGTTACCATGTCGATTTGCAGCGCCCGGTTGCAATTAGCATTGTCCCCAACTACGGCGTGGCTAATGGCGGCGCGCTCGATGAGCATTTTAAGGAACGCATCAGATTGCTGGCAGCGCTGCGACATCCCCATATCGCTGTGGTTTACGATTCTTTCCCTCACCGCGACACCTATTGTCTGGTAACGGAGTACGTCACAGGAGAAACTCTGGCCTGGCACATTGCTCGCGGCAATTCCCTCTCGCCTTTGAAAGTGCAAGCCATCATCACCCAAATTGCAAAGGCCCTTGATTACGCCCACGCCAACGCCGTAGTGCATGGTAAAATCACCCCGACCTCCATTATTCTCACTGAGGACGGTCAAGCCGTATTGACCGATTTCGATGTGTTAGTTACTTCTGGGGACCGGTCTGCTTTAAGCAACAATCTCCCCTACTATACAGCGCCAGAGCTAACCACCACGGGGGGTGCTGTTACCCCGGCGAGCGACATCTATTCGCTGGGAGTGGTGTTATTTGAAATGCTCACTGGAACACCGCCCTACGTGGCCGAATCGCCAGCAGCGGTGGCCGCCAGGCATGTGAGCGACCCGGTGCCCAACGTGCGGAATTTTGCGCCCAATACATCTGCCGCTGTGAACACAGTGCTGCAAACAGCATTGGCAAAATCTCCCCAAAACCGATTTACCTCTGCCGGGGCGTTGGCAAAAGCGTTGGCCCAGGCCTATGCTGTACCCGCAACAACTGCCGACAGCGTGGAATTTCTCCCGACTGCAACCTCCAAAACCGAACACACCGTCATTTTACCGCCCACCTTTCCGCTCGATTCTGCGCCGAATGCGCCCCAGCAACAACAAGGCCCGATCCACGGCGGCATTGCGATGGGAGCTATTACAATAATCCTGCTGATGGTTTTGACCGTCGGCGTGTGGTTAACCGTTTCTCAGCCCCACCTGTCGCCCGCGTCCCCCACCACTCATCTGGCTGTGTCTACAACACCGTCAGTTGCGGCACAGTTGGCTGCAGACACGGTTACACCTCTGACACCCCCGCCGACCCTCACCCCTGCGCAGCGCGCCTCCACGCCAACCTCAGAGACGGCAACCCCCACCGTTGCCCCAACATTTACCGCAACAGCTACCCCCATTCCCACGCTAACGGCGCTATTCACGGTGGCAGCCCTGGCAACGGACACCGCTGTCCCCGCCATCGCCCCGACAATTGCGCCTGTAGCGCCAACCGATACCCCCACCACAGAGCAGTTGCTGGCAGCATTGCACGGGAAAATCCTTTTCAAAACGGATCGAGCGGGCTATGTGGAAATCTATCAGATGGACGCGGACGGTTCGGAACAGGCGCCACTGGCTCCAGAGCGCGCCTATCTTTACAACGAGGCCATTCGTTGGGAGACCTTCTCGCCCAATCGACGGGAAACCATTGTGGTGCGCGGTGCTGGTCAGCCCGATTTATGGCGCGTGAATATACTCAACGGCGATGAGACCCGGCTTACCAGCAACGGCGCCGCCGATTACGACCCGGTGTGGTCCCCGCATGGCAATCAGATTGTTTTTGTGTCTGAGCGGACAGGCAGCGGCGATTTGTATCTACTTGATTTGGAGCAGGGGGGATTCTTCAGGCTAACAATCAACGAGGGCGATTTTGACAAGCACCCCTCCTGGTCGCCGGAAGGCACACAGATTGCATTCTGGTCTGACAGGGGAAATGAAAAAAGACGCCAGATTTGGCGTCTTGACGTGGAAAGCAAGGTAGAGGTGAATCTGTCTAATAATGCCTCCCAGGATTGGGACCCTGTTTGGGTAAAGTAATTGCGAGACAATCCAACTGTAGGGTGAACCGAGCTCCGTCCGATTTACGAGGCAACGCCATCGGCGGCCAGTGGGAGAGCAATGGTAAACGTGCTCCCCACGTTAATTTCGCTGTCCACCCAAATTTTCCCTCCGTGCCGTTCTACGATTGTTTTCACAATGGATAATCCAAGCCCGCTACCGGGGATTCCATCTTCAATGGGGGCGTGGGCACGGAAAAACTTATTAAATACCATGCCAATGTCCCCTGCGGCGATGCCCACACCTGTATCTTGCACAGAAATACGCGCTTCTGTATCGTATTGCGTCAATGATAAAGCTATTTCCCCGTTTGGATAGGTGTATTTGATTGCATTTTCTACCAGGTTGTCAATGGCACGCGATATAAGGGTTGGGTTGCCCTGCATAACCAAATGAGGGCCGTCAGTTCGCAAAGATAGTTTTATCTTTTTGGCAGCAGCGATTGGTTGGAAGGTTGTGTATGATCTTTCAACCATTTCTTCGAGAGGAATATTACAGGTAAAAAAGTCATTCAAGCTTTCCAGGCGGGTCAAATCGAGCAAATCTTTAATGAGCGTACTCATCTGATGCACGGCCATTCGAATGGCGTCCAGGTCCTCTTCTTGCTGATCTGTGAGCTTCCCGTCAATGTGCATCAACTCAAGATACCCCTTTACGGCGGCCAACGGTGCAGATAGATCGTGGGTGAAAGTGGTGATAAATTCTGTTTTCACTTTATCTAACGCCTTCAACGCGGTAACATCGTACATTAGCGTTAGTTTGCCTACATTTGGCACACTGACAACGTTGGCCCACAGGCTGTGACCATCAGGTAATTGCAAACCAAAGTTGGAAACGTCATCTGATTCAACCAGGGCTACTATCTTTTTGAAAGAGGTAACATCTTTTAGAGGGCGGTTGAGCCACTGACCCGGTTTTGCCCGTAACGTTTTTTCTGCTGCCGGATTGAGCAACAATACCTTATTATCGTCATCATACGTGACAATAATTACGTCACGGCTGCTGTTTATTATGGCCAATAGTGTTGCGCGTTCTTGCTCTTTCTGGCGAAATAGTTGCGCGTTTTCCAGCGCAATGGCGGCTTGTCCTGCAATAGCGTTCAACAGAGCCAAGTCTTCCGTTTTGAAGTAATTAGGTTCAGAATCGTGGTTTATGGTTAGAATACCCAGGATGTGATTACGCCGTATTAACGGTGTTGCCAGCACCGAACGCACCGTGTACGGCTGGTTATCGTAGGTGAGCCACCGGCCATCTTTGCGGGTATCAGTGATAATATCACCTCGCCTGTGCCGAAGCACCCAGCCGGCAAATCCTTCTGTAAGCACTTGCCCCACAATCTTATATGCTGTGGCCTCAGAAATATCTTGCTGTTGCAGTATGTATCGAGAAACCCGTTTGTCTTCATCAAACAACATAATTGAACCATTGGTGGCCCCAAAATGAGTCACCGTCAGGTCAATGACGCGCTGGAGCATGCTGTCAAGATTTAGGTCCTTGTTTAGCTCGTCACTTATTTGGTTCAGCAGTTGCAGCATCTCTTGCATTAGTGTGACCCTGGTACTATTTGGCCTGGCGTTTGACCAGAGAAATAATCCAATAAAGACAAGGTTTGATGTTACTTTGGTACTAATCTGTGCCTATTATACCACAAACCGCAGACAAACGTAATTTGTGGTGGCAATTTAGGTGTTGAGCGTGCAGGTAATCTTATGTTGTCGATGGCTCTAGCTCGAATGTGTTACCCGGCAATTTGTCAATCGTCCAGCAATCAGTTAAGCTATTATCGTAATATTGATGAGAGTAAATTGAAACGGATGTTAAACAGAGAGAGCAATGTTTTTTGACCAGGCAAAGATATATGTTCAAGGGGGCAAGGGCGGCAACGGCATTAGCGCGTTCCGGCGAGAAAAGTTTGTTCCGTATGGTGGCCCTGCAGGGGGGAGCGGAGGACGTGGCGGCCACGTTATTTTTCAAGTCGATCCGCAATACAACACGTTGGTACGTTTTAAGCGCCAAATTCATTTTAAGGCCCGTCCCGGTGAACATGGGCGCAACAAAAATCAGCAGGGCGCCAATGGCCAGGACCTGATTGTGCCGGTTCCGCCAGGGACGGTAGTGCGCAGCGCAGAGACCAATGCTGTTCTGGCAGATTTGGTGGAGCCGGGCCAAACATTCGTCGTGGCGCGTGGGGGGAATGGCGGGCGCGGCAATGCGGCCTTCAAAACCGCAACCCGGCAGTCGCCCCGCGTTGCTGAACGAGGATTGCCCGGCGAAGAACGATGGGTGGTGCTTGAGTTGAAACTCATCGCCGATGTGGGCATTGTAGGCGTACCCAATGCAGGGAAAAGCACGCTACTGGCATCGGTGACGGCGGCGCGCCCCAAAATAGCCAACTATCCCTTTACCACACTGCAACCTAACTTGGGCGTTGTGGTAATTGATGGCCGAGATTTTGTTCTGGCCGATATTCCGGGGTTGGTGGAAGGCGCACATGAAGGGGTAGGGCTGGGGCATCAATTTTTGCGCCACGTGGAGCGCACGCGGTTATTGATTCATCTGCTTGATGGCGCTTCGGCGGACCCGTTGGCTGAATTTGAACAAATTAACGATGAGTTGCGTCTGTTCAACCCGGCATTAGCGCAAAAACCACAAATTCTGGTCCTGAATAAACAAGACCTTCCTACTGCGCACAATCACTGGCCGGCCGTGCAAGAAAAAGCCAGAGCAGAAGAGATACCCGCTATGTTTATTTCTGCGGCAACGCAAACAGGTGTAACCGACTTGATGCGCCTGGTAGCAGACAAGCTCAATACCATTCCCTTGGCTGCCCCCACGGCAACGCCAGAAACGCCCACATTCACCTTGCCGGCGGAAGAGACGACCTTTACCGTTGAAAAACGCACCGATGGATTTCACGTGGAAGGGCCGGGCGTGTTTAAAATTGTGGCGCAAACATATTGGAATGTAGACGAAGCTGTAGAACGGGCACAATTGCAACTAGAACAACTTGGCGTTTTAGCTGCGCTGCGGAGGGCGGGGGTCCAGGCCGGCGACACCGTTTATTTGGCGGATATGGAATTGGAATGGATGTGGTGAAACTGGGGATCTTAGGGGGAACATTTGACCCTATTCACAACGGACACTTGGAACTGGCACAAGCTGTGGCGCAGTCTTTGGCGCTACCGATGGTTGTGTTTGTTCCGGTGGGAGATCCGCCGCACAAACAAAGGCAGCCCATTACCCCGGCTGCCCATCGATTGCGCATGGTAGAACTAGCGTTGGCTGAAAGGCCCAAATTTGCCGTCTCTCGCGTTGATGTGGACCGTCCCGGTCCACATTACTCTGTAGACACAGTGAGGCTGTTACGGGGCAAATATAACGTTGCAGCCGAGGATTGCTACTTTATTCTTGGCGCAGATACTTTAATGGGATTGCCCTCCTGGTACAAGCCGGGACAATTGCTGGAACTGTGCCGTTTGGCTGTTGTCCATCGCCCCGGATACCACCCCAACCTGAGCCTGCTGGCTAAAAGATTACCGGGCGTGCGCGCCAAAATCACGTGGGTTGCCATGCCCGACGTCTTCATTTCTGCCACCGCTGTACGGCATAGGGTAGCACAAGGATTGTCCATTGCGCAATATGTGCCGGCCAGGGTAGCGCGGTATATTGCACAGCACAATTTATACAAGCCTCAATCCATCCACTGATAGGTGAACATTTTGCTTCGAAAGTAGTTTTGCGGAACGGGTTATGCGGTGCCCTGCTTCTTGGCCCGCGCTGCTTTTTTGGTTGCCTTTGCCGCTGCTTTTGCTTTCTCCAATTCCGCTACTCCAGCCTGGATTTCATCGGCGACGGCATCCAGATCAGCTTGCATTTGCGCTACGGACACCTTGTTTACACTTTTGCACGCCGGGCAATGGGCCTGATAGTACGTTGGATTTTTGGTTTTTAGTTTGCTCAGTTCAATGCCAACGATGACAGGGTCCAATTCCATACGGCGACCACATTTAAAACAAGTATGATGAATCATAATAATCTCCTTTAGCGAAAGTACTCCTGAAAACTTAAAGTAAAACAGTGACAATGCCCACCAGAGTAATCACCACCCCGGCAATAGCGCTTGGGCCTGGGATTTCTCCCAAGAAAATCACCCCTAAAATTATCCCCCCCGTCACCTCTTGCGAAGCAATGAGGTTGGCGTAGGTAGCATTCATGTGGCGCAACGCCGCATTGTACAGCGTGTGTCCCAATCCCAGGGGGAGTATCCCCAATAAAATAATTGAAATAATCTGTTTTAAGCCATAGCCTCCTGGGGTGAATGTTGCAACCGCAACCGGTGCCATCCACATTGCCGCCAGCAAGTACACGAAAAAAGCGTAAGTTAACAGGGAATATTGTGTTCGCTGCGAGCGTCCCGCCACTGAATAAAACCCAAATGCAACGGCCGAAACCAGCGCCAGCCCATCGCCCAGCAACATGCGGGGGGTCATCGCCGGTTCAAAACCGGCCAAAACAGCAATGCCCACCACAACAATGGCCACCCCTCCCCACTTTCGCGCCGAAATGGATTCTTTTAAGAATAACCCGGAGAATAACGCCACAAACACGGGAGCTGTATAAACAATAGTCAGCGAGTGAGCAATGGTGGTGAAATTGAGTGATGCGATGTATGAGCCAAAGTGAATAGCCGTAATAAAACCAAACAAGATGAACTTTGGCAGATCATTCAGATGAATGGCCGGCCAGGTGCGCTTTGACGCAGCCACCACCGCCACGCTGAGTGCTGCGATAAACACCCGCCAGGCTGTGATTTCATACGGCGTCAGCGGGGCCGCCCAGCGGATAAGAACCGGGCTGGTAGAAAATAGTGTTACAGCAATGATGGAAAGCGTAATCCCACGTCTTTTTAAGTTGGCTTCGGCCTGAACAAATGTTGTCATATGCTTTGACATCCTCACATGCGCTGGCTATAATCAAAATAAATTCACCTAAATAAGTTTTTCCCACCAATAGAATTAGTTTGAGCGGGACAACAATTGGAAATTGATTAGACAAAACTATATCATCGGAACCGAAATTGGTCAAGCATAGGAT
>CAYPUV010000172.1:0-8843 GCA_964413895.1 uncultured Anaerolineaceae bacterium | reverse complement strand
GGGGGTACAGAATTCTTCAATGTGCAGACCGGCGAACTCTTCATCCCGCGGGGGTCAATTATGTGTATGTCCCGCACAATGGCGGTACCAGCAATTTAACACTGAAAGTCGGCGTGTATGACCCTGACCGCACCCGTCGCGATTTCCACATGCTCGCCGTCCGCGGGTTCAATACCGTCCGGGTTTTTCTCGACCAGTGCAATGCCGGACGGGGCTGTATCGGTGATAGCGATAATGTTGGATTAAATCCGGACTATCTGGATAACATTGCCGATATACTGGCGGCGGCGCAGAAAACGGGACTGTTCATTCTTTTCACTTCAAATGATTTGCCCGACCAGGGCGGGTATGCGGAGCAGGCAAATGCGGGCAGCGGCGCGAGCTTCGCCGGATACCGAAATTCATATTATCTGACCCCCGGTGCAATAACCGCCACCCGCCGCTATTGGCGCGATTTGCTTACGGGACTAAATGCCCGCGCCGCCGCCACAGACAGGGTTCTCGGCTGGGAATTGCTGAACGAACAATGGATGTTCGCCGACCAGCCGCCGCTATCGCTCACCTCCGGGCAGGTGAAATCCACCACCGGCATGTATGATATGGCTAACCCTGCGCAAAAACGGCAAATGGTCAGCGATGGGCTCATTTATTATATCGCCGAAATGAAGGATGAAATTCTTGTCCACGACCCCACCGCGCTAGTGACAATGGGTTTCTTTCCGCCGAAAGTGGTCGCGCCGGATTGGTTTGTGGATACAGAACCCCTGCTCACCGGGGCTGACCTCGATTTTTTCGACTTTCATGCCTATCCCGGCGGAATGACGATTGCTCAACTCGGCGATGTATTCGGCATGACGGGATACACCGCCAAGCCCATCATTTTGGGCGAATATGGCGCGTTCCGGCAACGATATTCATCCATCAGTGCGGCGGCACGCGCGTTGGTCAACTGGCGTGCAGAGTCGTGCCCCGCCGGATTCGATGGCTGGCTCTACTGGGCATACTATCCGGCAGACATCAACGCGGGCGACCCCACATGGGGGTTTACGGACGAAAATGGTTATTTGCTCGATTTGCTTTCGCCGGCTAATTCTCCCAATCCGTGCGCCACCGTTGCCATTCCCAACGATAATCTGGCTTATCAAAAACCGGCGCGCGCGTCCGCCAGCCTGCCGGATGAGCCACCCGAAAATGCGGTGGATGAAAATGGCGATACCCAATGGGGCGCCGGTACAGACGCGCCACAATGGATTGAGGTTGATTTGGGGCAACCGTATCAGCTCACCCAAGTGAAATTGCTGGTAGCGCAATGGCCCGCCGGTCATACCGTACATCGGTTGCTGGGCATCAAAAGTGATGGCTCTGCATTGGAACTGGCTGTCTTCGATTCCGAAACCGAGCAGGGCGATTGGCTGACCTTCTCCCCCGCTAGCCCCACCGATGCTGTACAAATTATCCGCATTGAAACCACCGGCAGTCCGTCATGGGTAGCATGGAGCGAAATTCAGGTTTTGGGCAAAATTCCCCCGTAACACAATTTTCTCAAAACAAAATCAAACAAGTTGCAGTTTTAACACCTTGCGGAGGGCAAAATGAAAGTATCGGCAAGAAATATTATCTTTTTATTTATTTTTGGACTTTTTTTCGGGATGGGCACAACGCAAACGGCATACGCCGGTGGCGGTGTCACCAACTGGCAAACATTTACCAATGGAAATTATATTTACGATTTAGCGATTGAAGGCGACACGCTCTGGGCGGCAACACAAGGCGGGGTGGTCAAGTGGGATATGACCGCCGGAACATATGTGAAATACACCAATCTGGACGGGCTGGGGAACATTCGGGTGAATGCCATTGCCATCGACAGTGCCGACAACAAATGGTTTGCCACGCATGGCGGCGGCGTTACCAAGTTTGACGGCACAACATGGACAACCTACACCTCGTCGTCCAGCGGGCTGGCAGACGATTATGTGTATGATATTACTATTGATAGCGCCGGTGTCATCTGGTTTGCCACCAGTTTTGGCGTCAGCAAACTAAACGGGTCTACGTGGACAACCTACACTTCCACCGACGGGTTGGTGAACAATACGGTCAACGCCATTGCCATTGATAGCGCGGGCAACAAATGGTTCGCCACAGATGGCGGCGTGAGCAAGTTCGATGGCGGCACGGGCTGGACACCTTACACCACCGCCAATGGTCTGGCTGATAATAGAGTTTACACAGTTGCTGTTGATGGCGCGGATAATATCTGGATTGGCACGGATAGCGGCGTGAATAAACTTACCGGCTCTACATGGACGACTTACACCACAACAGACGGTCTGGTAGATAACGCCGTTCACGCCATAGCCTTTGACGGCGCAGGCAATATCTGGTTCGGCACGGAAGGCGGCGTGAGCAAGTTCGATGGCGGCACGGGCTGGACTCCTTACACCGCATCCGGTTCGCTCTTATCTAATGATTTTGTATATGCTATTGCCATTGATGGTTCGGACACCCGATGGATTGGAACAAGCGACATGCTCAATAAATTTAGCGGCGCATCATCGTGGACAACACTGGCGACGACCGATGGCCCGATAGATAACGGTATCACATCCGTTTTTGTGGATAACAACAAATCAATTTGGTTTGGAACAATCTGCAAAGGCATCTCCAAATTCGACGGTGCAACATGGACACACTTCACCACCGTGAGTGGATTGGCAGACAATTGCATCAATGCTATCACCGGCGATACATCCGGCAATCTGTGGGTGGGAACGTGGAGTGGTGTGAGCAAACTCAGCGGCGCATCCTGGACAAATTACAGCATGGCAGATGGGTTGGTAAATAACAATGTTCGCGCCGTTGCAACAGATGGTTCAATCATTTGGATGGGCACCGATGGCGGCGTGAGCAAACTCAGCGGAACAACGTGGACAAATTACACCACGGCAGACGGGTTGGCGAAGAATTTCGTGCGCGGAGTAGCCGTTGACAGCGCCCACAACAAATGGTTTGCCACCTGGGGGGACGGTGTGAGCAAATTCGATGGTAGCACATGGACAACCTACAACACCGCCGATGGATTGCCGAGCAACACGCTCTATGCCGTGATGGTCGATAATACCGGCACGGTATGGGTTGGCAGTAATGGTGGTATCAGCGCGTTTGACGGCAGCACGTGGACAACCTACACCACCGCCAACGGGCTGGCTTCCAATTATGTACTGGATATCGCTATGGATGGACACGGTACAATTTGGGCAGCCACCAACAACGGCGTCAGCGCGTTTGACGGCACAACATGGACAAACTACTCTATGGCTGATGGGCTGGTTGCCAATAACAGCGTCTATGGCGTGGCGGCAGGCAACGATGACGCGCTGTGGTTTGGCACCACCGCCGGAGCGAGCAAACTGGTGAGCTACGCCAACCATTCCATCCCCGGGACAAACTTCATCCACACCAGCACAGCGGGGAATATCAACGGAAATTACACCAAACTTAACAACGCCGCAACCAACGGCCAGCCCAACGCCAACGTTTTCATCACCCATAATGTAACCCCTAATGGCATCATCATTGGTCCATTCCACGATTATGCGCTGGGGGTGTGGTATTACAATTCAACATTCCAATGGAATATTTTTAACGAGGATGGTAGTTCACCGCTACCGGCTGATCAAGCTTTCAATGTGCTGGTTCCGGCATCATCCACCGATACCTTTGTCCACACGGCCGGTTCCGGCAATATTACCGGCAACTACACGCTGATTGACCATCCCGGACTCAACAACAACCCCAATGCCATGCCGCTGATCACCCAAAACTGGAACCCCGGCGGCAGTGGCGGAACATACAACGACCACCCCGTGGGAGTGTGGTATGATAATTCTTCCGGAAAATGGAGTGTCTTTAATCAGGATTTTGGTTCAATGCCCACCGGTGCCAGTTTTAACGTGACCGTTCCAACAACCACCACCGATGTGTTTGTGCATACGGCAACCCCTGCCAACACCATCGAAAATACCACCTACATTGACCATCCGCTGACCAACAACCGCCCCGGCGCTATGCTGCTGGTCACCCAAAACTGGAATCCCGGCGGTGTGGGAAGCACATACAACCCCCATCACGTTGGGGTTTCGTATGACAGCACAGAGGGGAAATGGTCAATTTTCAACGAAGACCACGTTAACATGCCGGCAAATACGTCATTCAATGTGGCGGTGATTTTACATCGGGTGTATCTGCCGCTGGTACTGAAATAAAAGAGCTATCGCCGGAAGGGGGCAAAGATGACAAATACAGATGTTTGGCCGCGGGGAATGCCGCAAGTGGGACAATCAGCACAGCGTTCGCGACAAGTTTCTGCCCGCGACATTGAGTTGTTCACCGAAATCAGCGGCGACCGCAATCCGTTGCATTACGATGAAACGGTCGCACAGCGCTCGCGTTTTGGGGGGATTGTGGTGCAGGGCGGCATAACCACCGCTATTTTGAATGCGGTGGTGGCGGAAGACCTGCCCGGACCGGGGACAGTTTTTTTACAGGTCAACTGGAAATTTGTCGCACCTGTCCGCCCGGGCGACCGCATCACCGGCGTGGTGGAAGTGACCCGCGTGCGCGAAGACAAACCCATCACCGAATTGAATACCCGCGTTTTGCTGGCAGATGGCACACTTGTGCTGGAAGGCACGGCGGTGTGTTATACCATCCCCCTGGGATGATGAAATTTGGGTTTATTGGATATTTTAGCAAGAATGTTCGTACTCATCACTGTCCTCATTGCGGTCTCACGCTTGATAGAGATGTGAACGCCGCACGTAATATCCTCGCCCTCGGACGGAGGGCTGAAACGCTAACGTATCCCGTCGGGGAAAGCGTTGTTTCAGAAGCTCCCCTGCTTTAGCGGGGAGAGCGCGTCACCAACCAACCCTATTAATTGGAGGCAAGTATGCGTATCGCACAGAAAATTACAAAGCGTACTCGTCGTGTGTTTTTAGTTGCCATCCTCATTGCTACGGTTGGCATCGTGACGGTTTTTGCCACCGGTGCGGGGTATTCTATGCCATGGTGGACGATTGACAGTGGCGGCGGCACAAGTTCCGGCTCAAATTACACCCTCTCCGGCACAATTGGGCAGCCGGATGTGGCAACTATGAGCGGGGGGAGTTACGCCGTGTCAGGCGGGTTTTGGAGTGGAAACACGCAGTATAAGATTTATCTGCCATTGGTTTTGAAGGGATAAACTACCTGATGATACCTTCCCGGTGGGTTACTCCACGCCGCCGGGAAGATAATCTTTCTTTATAGGGTCGAAGTGCATGCCGTGATAAAATATCAATCAGCGGATTCACAACTTTTCACGTAAATCCCGAGCCACCGGTCGGGCAACGGCAATCTGCCGATTTGGAATTCTTTGGCTGGCGCAAGATGGTTGTTCCCAAGCGAAATTAATTGCCGCTGTTACACAATCGCAGAAAGAGAAAACACCGCTCGGTACGGGGAGTGGTGTCTTTTTTTGTATTTTCTATCCTATTTTTGAACTTGCACGGTATCTCCGCGATGCACCTGCCCACCGCGTAAAATTCGTGCCATTATTCCAGCATTCAAGCGGACAGTGCCGTCGATTTTTTGGGCAACGGCTTTGAGCAATTGAGGGTGCATGCCATTTAGCTGGTAGCACGGATTGCGGATTTCAGTCACTTCAAGCAATGTTTCGCCAACAACTAATCGTGCACCAATCGGCAACGCCATTACCGACAAACCGTCCACCACGATATTTTCTCCCAGCATGCCGGGCAGAAGGTCGATTTCGCCTTCAGCCAGTTCTGCAAAAATGGTGGTATCTGCCAAAAGAACCTGCCGTACATTCGGTTGCGTGGGATCTTTTTTCGCCAAATAGCGGTGCCGCACAAACTTTCCGGCGTGATAATCCCCCGCCACACCATGGTTTTCAATCAGTTCGATAGTCTCAACTTCCAGTTTCGGCAGGCCGGGTTCGCTTTTTTTGCATACGGCAGCCACTGTGCCATGACGGTTATTTTCCTCAGCTTGTTTTTCCAAAAACAATTTCAACCTGTGGGTGATGAAAAATGTCCATCCCTCAACACCGCTTTCCCGCTGAAATTCCGGCACATCATTGGGAAAATCTTCCCGTGCAGTGTGTGTAACGGTGAGTGTGGTTATCGAATCTTGTTCCGTCAATTCAAAGGTGACAAATGAATTACCGGGATAGCCCCGATATCGCCAATCATACCGGATACGCTTCAGCGGTTCCACATCAGTCACTGTCCAAATGTGCAAAAAATGCCGTCCGCCGCTCTGCACATCAAATTCGGTGTGAAACCCGGCTGCCGGTTCAAAGGCAGGAATTTGTTCAAAGAACCATTGTCTCATCTGAGTCACATCAGTAATGGCACGCCATACCGTTTCAGCCGGAATGGGAAATGTTTGTTTAACTTCAATCGGATTTTCAAATAATTTCATGGTTATTTCGTGGATTTTGGAAGCGGGTTATAGTCAATCAGTTTCCCCGTGCGAACATACTGCTCCCGCTCATCGGGGAAGGTGTTAAAATAAATACTGTTGCCATCCAGGTCGCGGATTTCCGCGCTCCATGAGCCGTCGGATTCTTTGGTGGCGGGAGTCGAAAATTCCAACCCGTTGGCTTTTGCCGCAGACACAATTTCGGCAATATCGCCGCCGCGAAAATTGATGAGATTTTCGTCGATGTGCCCTTCAAACAAGCAGAGCGCCATATTGTTGTGCTGCATCACCGCCCAATTTTCGTCAGAGTGGTCGGATGTCATTTCAAAGCCGAGCTTGCGGTAAAAGTCAATCGACGCCGCCAGGTTTTTTACATTCAAACAGGGATAAAATTCACCAAGATCCATCGTCCATCTCCGTTCTTGAAATTAAAACCAACGCACAACCCGCTGCCGCGCCCATGAAAGCGCCACGCTGGAAACAACGGCCATCAATCCCGCCAGCGCATTGAACCCCACATCGACAATATCATAAACGCGGTTGGGCAGCGCCCATTGAATGCCTTCATCAACCCAACCCAGCAACGCCGTGATGACCACCGCCAGCACAGCAGGCGAAAACACCTGTGCGCCGTTTTGCCGCCGTTCCAACAAAGCCTGATGGATGAGCACTGCCACCAGCCCGTATTCAAACAAATGCGTGCGCTCTGCCGGGGCGACTTCCATACGTAACAGAACCGTGCCATACACCGCCACAATCCCCACAATCACCCAGATTTCGCGCCAGCCGGGGCGGCGAATCAATCCGCTGGCAAGAATCGCGGCAACCACAATCACAAAAAAAGCGAAAAAGATATTCCCCAGAATATCCTGGCGAATTAATTCGCTGGTGATGCGCCCCGCCAGCCCCAACGTGGAATAAATGGCAATCACCACAGCAACTGTGGCAATCCACAAGCGGCGTTCGCGTTTGGAGGTGAAAAGGTCGTTCACAGCGTTATTTCCGGTGCAACTTTTTCAAGCATGGGGAATACCATAAAACGCGCAATACCGACGTTTCCGGCTCACGCATCATTCGGTCAGCCGTTTCAAATGAAATGGGCATTTCTCAATCCTGTGTCGCGTTATATTGCTACAATTTACGGTGAATCAAACGGGTATTCTGGAATAATGCTTGAATAAATCATTAAGTATCGTCCATCGGGTAAATGTGCCACGGCGGGGTCTTTCACACCCACTTTTTCCAATCCATAGAATTAGCGTCAAGGGTACCCCCATTGATGGGGGAGAGGAATTGACGCGACCTCCTTCCTTTGTTAGTTTGACGTATCATAACAAATATGGCACACTTGTTCTATGGATATTAAGCGCACCCGACACGCCGTTTACAACATCAATTACCACTTCGTCTGGATACCGAAATACCGCCGCAAAGTACTGACCGGCGACATTCCGCAACGCTTGGCGGAATTGTTGCACGAAAAGGCGGCGGAACTGGGCGGTGAAATCCTGAACCTGACTGTACAACCCGACCACGTGCACCTGTTTTGCTCCTTTCCGCCGACCCTCTCCCCTCATCAGATTATGTACCGGCTCAAAGGTTACACCGCTTTTATGCTGCAGCAGTGACGCGGTCATCCTGATACACAATGTCAGAGGGAATTTCTTTACGGATAATTTTGCTGAAAATGGTTTCTTCCGGCATTTTTACCTCCGTGGAATATGGGTTTCAAGTCCAAGATTTAAGGTTTTTGGTTTAAAGTCTCAAGCCTTCGTCACTCATCACTCGCTACTGATAGTATTGCCAGTCCGGCGAAAATCAGCAAAATTCCCCCCAGCGATGGAAGCGTGAGCCGCTCGCCGAGAAGAAAAATACCGAGCAACGTTGCGGTGAATGGCTCCGCGAGCGAAAGGGTGACCGTGGTTGCCACGGGTGTGAGCCGCAATCCGCGGGCAAAAAACATATACGACACGCCGGTGGCAATTACGCCCAAATGCGCCACCACCAGCACCCCGCGAGCGGTGACAATCCACCCCAAATTTGCGCCGAATAATGTTGGCAGCAATAGCACCGCCCCCACTGAAAACACCACCGCCATCACCACATCGGGGGGATGGTTTTCCGCCAGCACAACCTTGCTGGCGCTGGTGTACCCCGCATATGATGCGCCCGCGCCAAGTGCGAGCCACATGCCCCATACATCGCCGCTGGCCGTGCCATCACCTAGCACCAGCCGTGAGTTGCCCGCAGCCGCTACCTCCTCGGCGCTACACATCGCCGTTATGCCACTCCGACGCTGCCGACGATGATCTCGGTCGCGGACCCGGAGCGCCGCGTCTGATCTACATAAACAC
>CAYPUV010000171.1:0-8899 GCA_964413895.1 uncultured Anaerolineaceae bacterium | reverse complement strand
ACTATTTACTCAATGTGCTATCTCACTTGTCATAATAGATGCAATCGCCCTAATGATGGAGCACACCTTGCATTTTGATAATCCATTGAAAAATTTAAGGCGAATGCGCGAATTTGCCTTGAAATATTTTGCATTTGTGGTATAATACAGGAAGATCATTTGCGAACAAGGTGATACACAGTGGAAACTTCAATGAACGAAGCCCTGGATGAGTTGGACAAGCAAATTTTACGTGTGCTACAAACCGATGGCCGGATCAGTACTGTTGATTTGGCGGCACAGGTGAACCTTTCGCCATCTGCCGTTCACGCTCGCATCCGCCGCCTGGAGCAGCGCGGCTACATTCGTCAATACGCTGCCCTCCTCAACCGCGAGCGGATGGGGTACGATATGGTCTGTTTTATCAATGTCAGTCTGCAACTGCATCAGCTGGAACACATTGAGAATTTTAAGAAACGTGTAAACAAAATGCCAGAGGTGCTGGCGTGTTATCATCTCACCGGCGAGTACGACTATCTTTTGAAAGTTGTTGTGCGCAACCGCAAAGATTTGCATCGGTTTGTGGTTGATAGTTTAACGCCTGTTCCCGGTGTGGCTCAAATTCATACCAGTGTTGTGTTGGAAGAAGTGAAGCACACCACGGCATTGCCGGTGGAATGAACCGCAGCTGCGGCGCAGCGCTCGTTCACCCATCTCCAGTTGCACAACACAATTGCCAACTCAATATTCATACCCCATAAATCCAAAGTAAGGAGAGGTAAAATGACCAACCCGGTACCCCAAACAATGGGTCAACAATTTGGCCGTCGTTCCTGGGCAGAACCCTGGAAAATAAAAATGGTGGAACCAATCCGGCTCATCAGCCGTGAGGCGCGGGAGCAAGCTGCCGCCGAAGCGGGCTATAACACCTTCTTGCTGCGCTCGGAGGATGTATACATTGACCTGCTCACCGATAGCGGAACCAGCGCCATGAGTGACCGTCAATGGGCGGGCATTATGCTCGGCGATGAGGCTTACGCGGGTAGCCGCAACTTCTACCATCTGGAAGACGCTGTCCAAACTCATTACGGCTACAAGTATATGGTTCCCACCCACCAGGGGCGCGGCGCAGAACACCTCATCAGCCAGGCGGTTATCACCCAGGGCGATTACATCCCCGGCAATATGTACTTCACCACCACCCGCCTGCATCAAGAACTCGCCGGTGGCACCTTTGTGGACGTTATCATTGACGAAGCCCACAACCCTGCCAGCACGCATCCCTTCAAAGGCAATGTTGACCTGGATAAATTACAGGCGTTGATTGATAAAGTTGGGGCGGAAAAGATTCCATACGTCAGTCTGGCGGGCACGGTGAATATGGCGGGCGGACAGCCGGTAAGTATGGCGAATGTGCGCGCGTTGCGTCAACTGTGCGACAAATATGGCATTAAAATCTATCTCGATGCCACCCGAATGGCAGAAAACGCCTTTTTTATTCAGGAAAGAGAAGATGGCTACACCGATAAACCTGTCGCCGAAATTCTAAAAGAGTTTTGCAGCTACACCGATGGCGCATGGATGAGCGCCAAAAAAGACCATCTGGTTAACATCGGCGGCTGGCTGGCGTTGAACGATGAGGACGTTTTTGATAAAGCGCGCAATATGGTGGTGGTGTACGAAGGGTTGCACACCTATGGGGGAATGTCCGGGCGCGATATGGAAGCCCTTGCCATTGGTATCGCCGAAGCGGTGGACGACGACCACATCCGGGCGCGCGTGGAGCAGGTACGTTATCTGGGCAAGCTGCTCACTGAATGGGGCATTCCCATTGTGCAACCCGTCGGCGGGCACGCCGTGTTTCTTGATGCGCAGGAAATTTATCCCCATATTCCGCAAAACGAATTCCCCGCCCAAACCCTCGCCGCTGAACTTTACCTCGATTCCGGCATTCGCTCGATGGAACGGGGCGTCGTCAGCGCCGGACGCGACCCCGAAACCGGCGACCACCGTTATCCCAAGTTGGAACTGGTGCGCCTCACCATCCCCCGCCGCGTGTACACCCAGGCTCATATGGACGTGACCGCCGAGGCCGTGAAAGCTGTCTTCGATGCTCGTGAATCCACACGAGGTTTGAAAATGATCTACGAGCCAGCGTACCTTCGTTTCTTCCAGGCGCGATTTGAACGACTGTAACTCGACAGACCGGACCGGTTTTCAAAAGCGGTCCGGTTTTTTAAGGAGCAGCAAAATGATTCCCCAACAAATGGAAAAGTTTTTGCACGATGTATTGCTGGAACGCACGTGGCACAACCGCTTGCAAAAAGAGGGCGATCTGGCATTTATGGAATTTGGTCCGCAGGACGTTGATCGATTGAGCCGTCTCGGCATCCAGGTTGACCGTCTTGGCCCATACCTGGTGGTTTGTCTGTGGGACGAAGGCACGCCGCTGGAAGTGGGCGGCTATCTGGTGGTGGACAACCTGGCAATGGGACGCCCCTCGATGGGGGGTATTCGGATGTTGCCGGACGTTATGCCGTCCACCATCTTTAACCTGGCGCGGGGAATGACCCTTAAAAATGCTGCCGCCGACCTGCCCTACGGCGGCGGCAAAGCCGGTATTGTTTCCCCGCCAAACCCATCGCCGGAAGAACACACCGAAATTGTGCGTCGCTTTGCGCACCTGATCTATAAGTATCGAGATATTTTCTTGCCCGGCCCCGATGTGGGCACCAACGACGCCGATATGAAAACCATCGCCATTGAGAATGGGTTGGATAACGCCCTCTCTAAAACGGTGGATATGGGCGGCAATCGTATTGACCAACTCGGCGCTGCGGCGCGGGGGGTGGTGGTGGCCATCCACACACTGCTGGGCGAAATTGAACGGCTGGCCGTGCTGCCCCAATTCGCCGGCGTGGCCCCGCCCAAGCGCGCCGAAATGTCGGTGTTGATTCAGGGCTTTGGGGCAGTGGGCACACACGTGGCGCAATTTTTACAAGAGGATGACCCCGCTCCGCGCATTGTAGGTATCAGCGACGCAACAGGCTACCTGTACAACAAGAATGGGTTGCCCATTGACGATTTGCTCGCTTTGCAGCACAACCATCGTGTGGCAGCGTTGCCGTATTTTTCCCAAAAGCTGATGGAAGAACGAATGCCCGCTACCACGTTTTCAAATGCCAGCAATGACCTGTTGCGCGAAGACGCCTTTTGTTTTGTCCCTGCCGCACCGATTGCCCGCTATTTGGGAGTGGATGCCGGGTCCGGTGCATCAATGACGGTCGATAAAATGGGCCACTGGGCGATGATTGTGGAAGGGGCCAATACCTATTCGCCCGACCCCGCTCGCCGCGCCGAGCGAATGAGAATGGAGCGCACCGTCTACTGGCAAAAAGGCGTCCTCATCGCCACCGATTTTCTGGTTAACGCCGGCGGGGTGATTTACGCCGCGCAAGAACACCTCATCAAAACGCCCAACCATCTCCGCATCCCCGGCGAAATGCTGGGCGATCGCGAAGCCGTTGACCGTTGGCTGGCTGACCATCAGCAGGAGTTGGCCGCACTGGCGGAGAAACGGCGGCAAGCGGGCCAGGCATGGATGGAACGGGCCATTCGCCACAATATGAAAGAACTGGTTGACCGCCTCATCGCCGACCCAGATATGCTCCCCCGTGAAGCTGCCGAGGAAATCAGCATCAGCCGCATCGCCTCTCGTGAAAGTATGCGCACCGTTGCCGACGTGATGGAACCCATCACCACCATCCTGGAAACGCAAACGATGCGCGAAGCGGCAAAACAACTGGTGTCCATCAACCAATCACTGCTGGCAATCTTGTCAGCGGAGAACAAACTGGCGGGTGTGGTGACAAACTGGAACATCGCTGCTGCTGCCGCTGCCGGTTATCCAGACGACACACCGATTACCAAAATTATGACCTCCGACGTGATTACCACCAGTCCCACCGACAATATTCTCGACGTGATTCGCAAGCTGGAACACTATGAAATCTCGGCAATGCCGGTAGTGGGTGCCGCAGGCGTCATCGGTATTATCAGCAGCGATATTCTTGCTCGCCGCACCCTGTATCGGTTGTTGCAAGCAACGTGACCTATTATCAAGCGATAAAAGTTTAAACTGTTTTGAATTGGAGGCAAAAATGTCTGACCGAAAGAAAATCACCCTGCCGTATCTTTTTAAAAAAGTGAAAAACGGCGAACCCCTGACGATGCTCACCTGCTACGATTATCCTACCGCCTATTTTCAGGAAGAAGCGGGCGTGGAAATTGTGCTGGTGGGCGATAGCCTGGGGATGACGATGCTGGGCTACGATAGTACCCTGCCCGTGACAATGGATGATATGATCCGGCACACGCAGGCGGTGCGGCGCGGCACGCCCAAATCCTGGCTCATCGGCGATATGCCTTATATGAGTTACCAGCCCAGTGTGGAAACCGCCATTCGCAACGCCGGGCGTTTTATGGCAGAAACCGGCTGCGACGCCATCAAGCTGGAAGGTGGCAAAGAAATGGCAGACCGCATCGCCGGGATTGTTGCCGCCGGGATCCCCGCAATGGGGCATTTAGGGCTGACCCCGCAGAGCGCCAGTGCGCTGGGCGGGTTTCGCTTGCAAGGAAAATCGGCATTGCAGGCCAAAAAAATCATCGACGACGCGAAGGCATTGGAAGAAGCGGGCGCGTTCGCTATTTTGCTGGAACTGGTCCCCGACCGCGTGTGTCAGATCATCACTGAAAGAGCCGAAAAGTCCATCATCATCAGTCTTGGCTCCGGACCGTATGCCCACGGACAGTTGCTGATTTACCATGACCTGTTCGGGCTGTACCCCAAATTCACCCCCAGGATGGCGAAAGTGTACGGCAACGCTGGCGAGGTCATCTTGAATGGACTGACCCAGTACGTGCAAGAAGTGAAGGATAAAAGCTTCCCTGAGCCGAAGAATTATTTCGGCATTAAAGATGAAGCGTATGCTGAGCTGACTGAATTATTGAAAGATGAGGAGCGTTTCTAATGACCGGCCTGCGAGAGCGACTGAAAATTTCCCCCGACCGACTGGACGCCATCAACACTATTCTGTTGAACCCGGATATGCAGGTGATGAACGACTTTCTGGCAGTGGTAGAGAGGTACGGCACGCCAGAGGAAATCAATCGCAAAGCTGAAGAAGCCCGCAAATTGCCCAACCTGCTCAAAAAAGTGAAAGAAACCCACCCCGAATATCTGGCGGATTTGAAATGGCTGGAAGCGCAGCGAGATAATGGCGCATTCATCAGCGTGGCCGAATATCGGCGCAAGGTGTTGGGTGACAAAGCTGATGCGACCCCCTTTGCCGATGATTTTGCTGTGACGCTGGAAGTGAGCGCGTGCCAGTATTTCCCCTGGGTAATTCAAGCTGCCCGGCGCGCCATTGCCGATGGTGCACTGATGCCCGGACGGTTCATCCGCGTGCGAAAAATGAAGGAGCAAGAGGCCGATGGCGACTTGCCCGCTTTTGCTGCCGCCATGCAGATTATTGGCGCTAATTATGTGGAAACGCTGGACACCAAAGGTACCGATGGCTCCAATATTCACCTCGGCGGCCCGGAAACCATCACCGGCTACTTCGGCGGGGTGGGGCAACCCAATGACCACGCCCTGATGTGGCTGGACGAGTTCCTGTACTATTACACCCACTACGGTGTGCGGCAAGTGTTGAACATCAATCCCGGCACGGTGCTGTTGGGGTATCTGTTGCATCGGTTGGGCATTAATAATGAGTTCAAAATTTCGGTGTTTATGGGGAACGACAACCCCTACGCTGCCCTGTGGACGCTCATCGGCGCGAAACTTTTTGCCCGCGATGATGGCACATCGCCGCTGATTGGCTTCAATTGGAGCAACGCGGTTAATAATCAGACGATGGAAATAACCGCTCAATTCCGCAAAGATTTGGGGTTTGAGGATGTGGTCCGCTTTGAACACCACATCACCGAAACGTACAAAAGCATCGTCATTCAGCCGTACAATCGACGGGACGAGCTGGTAGAAATTGCCGGCCACGTGGCGAACATCTCTGCCAAGCACGAAGGCGGCGATCCGGAAATTGACCAGACCCGCGACCATCCCTCTGATATTCTCGATTATTTCCGCGACAAAGAAGAAATTCTTGCCAGTGGCGATTGGGAAGCGCTGACGCTAAACTTTATGGACAAACTTGACGCCGTGAACAAAACGGCGTGGGCGTTGACAGAGAACAGGCTTTCGTTTGTGGCGGCGGAAAAATTACATCGATAAATAGTGTGGTTTGGCTTCGAACCTGGCCGGTCTTTTTTTTACCCTCGGATCTGGCCGTTACCCAACACCACCCACTTGTAGGTGGTCAGCTCTTGCAGCCCCATTGGGCCGCGAGCGTGCAGGCGCTGAGTGCTGATGGCCACTTCTGCCCCCAGCCCGAACTGCCCGCCGTCGTTAAAGCGGGTACTGGCGTTCACAAACACCGCCGCCGAGTCTAGCTCGTTCACAAAGCGCATGGCGGCGGTGTAATCTTCGGTAATAATGGCCTCTGAATGTTTGGTGCTGTGGGTGTAAATGTGATCCAGCGCCTCATCCAGGCTAGCAACGATTTTCACCGCTGCCACAAGCGACAAGAATTCCGTGTCGAAATCGTCTGCTCCGGCCGGCACCACATTCGCGTAGCCGTGTAAAATGTCGAACGCGCGTGGCCCGCAGCGCAATTCAACGCCGTGTTCGGCCCAGGCATTTGCAATTTCAGGCAATAGACTTTCGGCCACGTCTTTGTGAATTAGCAGGGTATCGAGAGCGTTGCACACGCTGGGACGCTGCACTTTTGCGTTCACTGCAATGGGCGTGACTTTGGCAGGGTCGGCAGCTTTGTCTACGTACAGGTGAACAATACCGATGCCACCAGTGATAACGGGGACGGTAGCGTTTTCAATGGCGAATTGATGCAGCGACGCCCCCCCGCGCGGAATAATCATATCAATGTACTGGTTTGCTCGCAGCATTCGTTTCACCAATTCTCTGTCCGTGGAATGCACCAGTTGGATGGCGTGTTCTGGCAAGCCGGCTTGCACGCACCCAGTTGCTACGGCGTCGGCAAAAGCGCGATTTGAACGCCGCGATTCTTTGCCGCCCCGCAAAATAGCGGCGTTTCCGCTTTTTAGCGCCAGCGCAGCAATATCCACCGTTACGTTGGGACGACTCTCGTAAATCACCCCTATCACTCCGATGGGAATGCGCCGCTTGCTGATGCGCAACCCGTTGTCCAGTACCCGGCCATCAAATTCCTCCCCCACGGGGTCTGGCAGATTGGCGACCTTCATTACATCCGCAGCGATGTTCTCTACGCGCTGGCGGGTGAGGCGCAGCCGATCAATCAAGCTTTCGCTCAACCCAAGTTCCCGGCTGGTTCCAATATCTTTGGCGTTTGCGGCCAGAATATCATCGGCGCGCGCGCGGATGGATTCTGCAATGGCTCTTAGGGCGTGGTTCTTCTGTGTGTTTTGCACCTGTGCCAGTGTTCTCGCGGCAGCTTTTGCCTGTTTCCCCAGAATGTCCAATTCGTGTTCCACCTGGTTTGTTCCCCTTTCTTTCGTTGCTAAAATTCTGTATCAACTCCGTAACCTACGTTAAGATTCTGTGGTAGTTTGGGTGAGGGTAATGTTGCGTTTGGCGTATTCATTGAGCAGATTTTCAAAACATCCCGGTGTGCGCCCCACAAATTCGGGGGGACAGATGCCTTTTTGTGCAAACAGCTCTCCCGCAACTTGCCGGGCCACAATGGTGGCCGTGTATCCCGTGGTGCGGGCCATTGAATGTGTGTCGGTTTCACGGTCGTAGCGATCAAACAGGTTGTAGGTGTGGCGCACAGTTTTTCCGGATTTTCTACCTTCCACAGAAACCTGCATCACGGTAAAATCTTCTTCGCCCGGCTGTAATTTCCACTGTTCAAACAAAAGTTTGGCGGTCACGTCGATGGGTTTTACGGGCTGGCCGTTTATGTCGATGGGGGCGGTGTTGAAGAAACCACTCTCCCTAAACACGCGCATCAGGGTTACATGACCGGGGTAGCGCAGGGTTTTCTCTTTCATAAACGGCGCGTTGAGCGTTTTCATCAACGAGCGCAGCCCATCGGTGTTGAAGGCTTCCAGCGTGCCCACCCCCGGAAAGTCCAGCAATTCTACATCTGACAGGGCCGGCCTGGTGACGGGTTGCCCGTGTTCCACCATCCGGGCCGGGCGAGTGTATTCTTCCAGCACGTCGATGGGAGAAAAAACTGCTTTGTATTCGTAAGGCCACTGTCGCACCTGAGGTAGCCCCCCAACATAACACACATAGCGATCAGTTTGGTCGAGTTGTGCGTCTACGTAGCCGGCGATGATATTGCACAGGCCGGGAGCCACGCCACAGTCTACTACTGCCGTGACGTTTTGTGATTTTGCCAGGTCATCCAGTTCAAAGGGGTCTTCTGGGAAAAATGAAATATCAATCACATTCTTCCCCGCCTGAATAATTTGCTTGAGTGTTTTGAATCCCATAAACCCCGGCACGGCGCAGACAACCAGGTCGGCCCCGCTGATGGCGTTTTGCACTTGCGCAGCATCTTGTAGATTCGCTTGAATGGTCTGCGTGGTGGGCGTGGCTCGCAGGCGGGCAAGCGCCGCCGTGCTAAAATCAACTGCGGTGACTGAAAAATCTTGAGCCAGGTCTTTGATGATGGTGCTACCCACCAGTCCCGCGCCAAGTACGGTGATGTTCGTCATATGGGTTGTCCTTCATTTATAGTTCATTACTGGACTTTGGCGTTTTTTAAAATTCAGTAGCATTTGTGATTAAAACGCTAATTTTGTTCTTTTTTGCCCCTCTACCCCCCATCCCCCCTTCCCCCCAACGGGGAGAAGG
>CAYPUV010000170.1:0-8910 GCA_964413895.1 uncultured Anaerolineaceae bacterium | reverse complement strand
GGCTGCCGGTGTTGACCCCAGAACCCCACGACCTTTAGTCGTGGGAGTATGTCAGAGACGTACAACCTATGGACACACCACAAACCACACATCCTTTTATTCCCAGCGAACAATTGAACAACTACTCTTTGACCGATTTGCTGCCGCAGCCCAACAACGCGGTGCATCTTGATCTGGGGACCGGACTGGGACACTTTATCGAAGCGATGATCGCTCGTCAGCCTCAAGTTAATTGGGTGGGGTTGGAATATGATGGTAAAATCTTAAAGCGCGCCGTTCGCCGGTTGCACCGGCAGGGGAGCAAAAACGTCTTATTGTTCGCAATGGAGGCGCGTCCTTTTTTGTTGGAATGTGTTGCGCCAGAAACCTTTGATCACATTTGGATTAATTTTCCCGACCCCTGGCCCAAAAAAAAACATGCCAACCGCAGACACACGTATCCCTGGATGTTGGGGTTGTTGGTGAGCAGGCTGCGCCTCGGCGGGGAATTACACCTGGCAACCGATGTCCCCGCTTACCTTGAAGCAATGATGACCGGATTGGCCGCTTTGCATGCTGTTGTGCCCACCACCGATGCTCGCTGGCAACGCGCTGCGCTGGACGTGCAAACCAAATACGAGCGCAAATGGTTGGCGCACGGGAAATCCATCTTCTACGGCGATTGGCGCAAGGTTGCTGCTGGCCCGGTGTACCCTTTTGCCTGGCAACCTGCACCCACCTTCCAATTCACCAAGTTACCACCGCGCACAACATATAAAGCGGGGCGTTATGAGGCAAAGGTCTTTGCACCCCATCTTAATGCTCCTCATCAGGCAGGGTTTTATCTAATTGATCGGGAAACGGGAATCAGCACACCCGGCACATTTGATGCGCAGCACGGGACGGTACTCATTAAAGGCGCCTGGACGCCGTGGAAAATCAACCTGCTGCGGATGCTTGTTAATCAGACACCCTAAAATAAGCATCCAGGGTGGGGAGGTGCACATCGGTCAAGGTGAGCGTCACAGCGCTATTCAGCGGAAAATCTCGACTCAACTGTTTGCGAATCTCTAAATTCAACGCAGGGATGAGAATGCTGTACCGGGAACCGAGTTTATCGACAATAATCCCTTCTCCACACCAATTGTTATGTTGCAGCAAGTATACTAACGTCCAATGTCTGTTGGATAATCGTTCTGCCTGACGCACCAGGTCGTTGGCTGTTGTTGCTTCTGCAATACGAGCCGTCACCTGGGCTGCAGACAGGATCGTCCCCCCCCATAGATGGGCGCGTAACTGCTGATGTGCCAGAAGGTCAACATAACGGCGCAAGGGACTGGTGACCTGGGTGTACATGGGTAAACCAAGCCCGGCGTGTGGCGCGGCGGCGGCACGTGTTTCGCCCCGCTTCATCATTCGGCGGCGGGCGAACATTCCGGCAAGGCCATCCGGGAGGTCACTTTTTTCTGGTGACTGCTGAGTTGTAAAAGGAAAGGGGATGTTTTCTGCCTGGGCAAATTGCGCCAATTGCTCCCCGCACATCAGCATCGCTTCGCGCACAAGGTCTCGGCTGCGCAACCGGGGCAAGGGGCGAAGTTGCACCTGTCCATGCTTAACCCGCACCTTTACCTCCGGTAAATTCAGCTCAATGGCTCCGTGGGCCAGGCGGCGGTTTCTGGCAATTTGCGCCAGCCGGTGCATCCTTTGGAATGGTTCCTCCTCCAACCGATTTTCAACTTCACCATACGTAAGCCGGGTAACTTTTATCCAACTGGGGACAATTTCAATTCGATTAATCTCGCCAGCGTCGTTAAAATCCAGGCCGAAAGACAGGGCAGGGGATACTTCGCATAGCCCAAGGGCAAGTAATTGCGTCGCCGCTGGTGGAAGCATGGGGACTGTGTCTTCCGGCAAATACAGGTTTGCACCACGAGCACGTGCCGTTCGGTCGGCCGGACTATCAGGCGTCACCAGCGCCGCTGCATCGGCAATGTGTACCCAAAAGCGGTTGCCTTCTAAACTCAGCGCATCGTCTGGGTCATTGCTGTCTGCATCATCGATGGCAAACGTGTTCAGGTGGGTCAAATCTGTGCGCGGCTCATCGGGCAGGGCGGGGAGGGGAGCGGATGGTGTTGTGGTGTTCACCCCCAGTCGCTGAGGGTATGGGTTGCGGGTGACGTCCCAGTAGCCCAATTCCAGCAACAGGGCGTGGGCATTATCGGGTGTCTCGGCATGGCCCAATTCGTGTAGAAGCTGATTTTTGGGCTGTCGTTTCAGAGCCAGGGCTTCTACGTCAACTAAAAAGGCGTGGTCTTGGGATTGAATGGGATTGCCGCGCTGCACCCGCTGCACGAAATTGGCCCAGGCTTGTTTTTTGGCTGTTTTGGCGGCGCGCGCCTTTTTTTCGGCAGCGACTTCCTCTGCGTTGCGGGCGGAGATATGTTCCGGTGAGCCGCTGAAGTACAGTTTATCGGCAACCAATTGCCAGGCAGCCCACGCCGTCGCCGGTGTGTATGCATCAAAGAGCAGTTCGGCCAGGTCGGCGAGCGTGGTCGTTTCACCTGCCAGTAGCTCCCAGGCTGTTTGCACATCGCCACGCTGCGGCGTGAGGTCGTGCAAGTGTTTCAATGGACCGGGGTGCAACAATTGAATGTCTTTGGGGCGAACCTTGATGACACGACCTGTTGTCAATTGAATGTCCAGTTTGTCGTTGGTACGGTGTACACGGGCCGGTTGATTTTTGTACAGAACCAGGCTGTTTTCAGGGAATGTGTTAGGCATAATGTGTTAAGCTCTTTTTGCTTTAGGTTGTATTATGCCAGCAGACCCGGCAAAACCGCAAACCAATGAGCAGTGCGTATTCCCCTTCTCGTTTCTGGCGAGCTGCTTCGTATAGTATTGGGAAGGGTCTCATTTCTTTTTTTACACAACCAGGGGACATGCGCCAGGCGTAACTTGCAATTGAGACGACGGGGAGGCGAGCGAGTTGACTCGAATGCGGCTAAAGCGGCGGCTCTGACAATCGCCAGTGGCCGTTGTTTGCTGTGGCGAATGCGTTGCCGCCAGGATGTGTGTTTTTTGAGCACTGGAGGGTTGGATCCTGGCAAATTCAGTATTTTACAAATCGTCTCTTTTGTAAAATAAAGGAAGGTGAGGCAAATGCTTTCCACCCTTTTGGCCCACCTTCTTTATCCTTTCGCTAGCTTCAAAACAAACCAACCCCTGTGTGCTCCTCACCCGGTAATCCTTCTGAGTCACGACCGCCCCCTTCTACGCTTGATCCACAATCCCAGTCGATGGCAATTGGGCTGCTCATCCCCCTTCCTTCTGTTTGTTGGAAAAAAGAAGCCGGGTAGATTTTTCAAGTCTACCCGACTTTTCTCCAGAAGACAATACGTTTTCATTCAGCTATGGAACTCTTTTTACACTACGCGAAGTCGATCTCGCTTGCCCCCTCCCCTGGCCTGCCGTGTCCTGGAATTCTGTCCCAATCGACAGCAGCCAGCTTCTGAAGCTGGTAGACCTCATCATCAAGCGTAACATCAGGGTCAGTTACATTCAACTCGGCAAAGCGATGCAAATGGTCTCGCAAGCGCGCCGCCAGCGCCTCGGCAAAGGGCTGGAATACACCCTGGGTGTCCCCTTCAATCAGGCGTGCCAGATGGATACTGGCGCAGGGGTCGCCTTTGCGCATACAGTCCAGTAATTTTTCAGTCTCTTCCTGTAAATTAATCATCGTTGTTTTCGATACCATTTTGCTTGCCTTAAACTTATCATCCCTTTCCCTTGCCCGGTTGAGTGAGAAATGGTACGCGTTAACTTTACCACTCGCCTGAGTTTAGATATTTATCAATGGCTTTGGCAGCAATCTTTGCCTGTCCCATTGCCAAAATAACGGTTGCGCCCCCGGTTGCGGCATCTCCACCGGCGAATACGCCCTTCATCGATGTTTTCATTGTGTAGGGATCAACTTCAAATGCGCCGCGTTTGCCAATTTTCAGGTCTGGTGTGGAATGCGGAATTAAGGGGCTGGGACTTTGCCCAATGGCCACAATTACAATATCTGCCGGTACGCGGAAGTTGGAGCCTTCAATTGGCACGGGTCGTCGGCGCCCAGAGGCATCCGGTTCTCCGAGTTTGTTGCGGATGCATTCGACTTCTTTTATGCGTCCATCGCCATTGCCGTGGAACGCTACCGGTGAGGTCAGGTATTCAAACTGAACGCCTTCTGCTTCGGCGTGTTCCAATTCTTCCACCCGGCATGGCATTTCGTCGCGGGTGCGGCGATACAACACCACGGACTCATCGGTGTGCAGCCGCAATGCTGTGCGTGCGGAATCCATCGCCACATTCCCCCCGCCAATGACAATGGCACGGCGGCCTTCTGCAATGGGGGTATCAAAGTTGGGGAACTGATACGCCTTCATCAGGTTCACGCGGGTTAGGTATTCATTGGCAGAGTAGATGCCGTTCAAATCTTCTCCGGGGAGGTCTAGAAACCACGGCAGCCCGGCGCCGGTACCCAGGAAGACAGCATCAAAATCTTCCAGCAACTGTTCAACGGTGGCCGATGCGCCGACCACGAAATCGGTCACAATTTCAACGCCCATCCGGTGGATGTAATCTACTTCACGGTGCACAATTTCTTTGGGCAGACGAAATTCGGGAATACCGTACACCAATACGCCGCCAGTTTCGTGCAAGGCTTCGAAGATAGTGACTCTGTGACCCATTTTTGCCAAGTCAGCGGCGGCGGTGAGGCCTGCCGGTCCAGAACCAACAACTGCCACAGTTTTGCCTGTTGCCGGCGGCAGTTTTGGCACGGGCAGTGGGCCCTGTGCTGCTTCCCAATCAGCAACATATCGTTCCAGTCGCCCAATGCTTACTGATTCAAATCGATTACTTAAGATGCATCGACCTTCGCACTGGTCTTCCTGGGGGCAAACACGCCCGGTAATGGCCGGCAGCGCGTTGGCTTCTTTGATTTTGTCAATGGCTCCCTGGAAATCACCTTCGGCAATTAAGTTAACAAAGGCTTTCACATCAATACCCACCGGACAGCCATAAATACAGGTGGGCTTGGGGCATTGCAAACAACGCTGGGCTTCTGCAATGGCGTCTGCCTCAGAGTAGCCATAGGGCACCTCATTAAAATTGTGAATACGCACCTCTGGCAGTTGCTCCGACATAGGGGTTTTGGTCGGGATTAGCTTTTTTTTCTGATGCTTGGCCATTTTACACGCTCATCTCCGCTAACTGTTTTTCCAGTCGGCAATGTTCCTCTTCCCAACGTATAACCGCTTCGCGCTCTTGTTCACGATAGAATCGCATTCGCGACATCACGCGGTCCCAATCAATAATGTGTCCATCGAACTCAGGACCATCAACGCATGCAAACTTGGCTCGATGTCCCCCCCGGAACGCGACACGGCAACCGCCGCACATTCCTGTACCGTCCACCATAATCGTGTTCAGACTCACAATGGTGTTTACTTCAAACGGTTCGGTGGTCAGGGACACGAATTTCATCATAATAGTGGGGCCAATGGCCCACACCTTGCTGATATTATTTGCCTGCTCTTCCAGTATTTCCTTCAATGGCTCGGTGACCAATGCCTTGCGTCCATATGAACCGTCATCGGTACACACAATGAGTTCATCCGAGTATTGCCACAGTCGGTCTTCCCAAAAGAGCAGTTCTTTATTGCGCGCGCCCACAATGGTAATAACGTGGTTCCCGGCCTCTTTCAATCCGCGAATGATGGGGAATATGGGTGCAACGCCTACCCCACCGGCGACACAAATAACCGTGCCATAGTTATCGATTTCACTGGGGCACCCCAGGGGGCCCACAACGGTGGGAAGTTCGTCACCGACCTCCATCTCGCCCAGTTCCATCGTCGATTTACCAACTTCCTGGAAAATCAATGTTACCGTTCCTGCTTCCCGGTCCACATCGGCAATGGTGAGTGGAACGCGCTCACCGTGTTCATCAACGCGGAGGATCAAGAACTGCCCTGGTTTTGCGTTCCGCACAACGTGCGGCGCTTTAACAACAATTAATTTAACTCTCTCGCTAAAAACTTGCTTCTGTAAAATTTTATACATCAACGGCTCCTATGCCTCGAGTAGTGATATTAAATTGGCCTATGATGGCTAATGATAATACGGTGCAACCCAACAACTTGTTGAAAAATGGCCTCCCCGCCACGGATGGAGATTGTGGGTGAGTGATTGGGGCTTGGAGCAATTAATTACCAGTTTCCCGATCTCTAATCTCCTACTTGCAAGAACCCATGTTCTCGCCGACCTCAAGAGTCAATACGGTCAACTAGGATTATAGTGAAAGTGCTTTCTCTGTGGCAGTAATAAATGTCACATATTTATATGACAAACCTCACACGTATGGCAAGAAAAGGGACATTTAGATGATATATTGTTACGTTACCCAAAATATTTTTGTGCATTGCCCCAGAAGCAGTCAACAAAATCTTGTGACATGGTAACTATTCATCCCCCAGCAGGGCTGTTCAGTTCTCCGTACAGAGCAAGATAAATGGACAGGATTTACAGGATGAACAGGATAAAAGAAAGAGAAAATCCTGAAAATCTTGTTAATTCTGTCCAATGATGGCGTGTTTACGTTTCTACTTTTAGAACTGAACAACCTTGATGCATCCCCCTTCTCAGTGGGCGAAATCACGCAAATATTCCAGCTGCTTTGGCTAAAGAACGTTCAGGCAGTTAGACTTGTTTTTTGCGTTTTTCCGACTACAATCTCCACTGTAAATAGTAGCGGGCACACTATTGATTCAGTGGCCTATGCACAAAGTGGGAGAGGGGAAAACGATGACCCTGACGATAAACAAATCTAAACTAGCCAAAAACTTGAAACATTATTCCCTGGGCGAGGAGATAGCCAACAGCGTTACGCATGGTATTGGTACGGGATTGAGCGTTGCCGGTTTAACCATACTGGTGGTACTGGCGGCGCTGTTCGGCGATGCGTGGCAAGTGGTGAGTTTTGCCATTTACGGTAGCTCGCTGATTATATTGTATCTGGCATCTACTCTGTACCACGGGTTGCAAAACCCCACGGCCAAAGCTGTTTTCAAACGCATCGACCATGCCTCCATTTATTTACTCATTGCTGGAACGTACACGCCATTTTTGCTGGTGGGTATTCGCGGAGCCTGGGGATGGACGCTGCTGGTAATTGTGTGGGGGCTTGCTTTGTTGGGTGTTGGATTTAAGGCCTTGTTTATTTATCGCTATCAGAAGCTTTCGGTACTTACCTACGTGCTGATGGGATGGCTCTCGGTAGTGGCTTTCAAAGAGATGTTACTGAATATTCCCTCCGGTGGTTTGATTTTGCTGGCAACTGGTGGTGTGCTCTATACCGTTGGCATTATTTTCTATATTTGGCGCAAGCTACCGTATAACCACGCCATCTGGCATTTGTTTGTGCTGGGGGGGAGTATGTGTCACTTTTTTGCTATTTTGTTCTACCTCTCCCCCGCCGCCGCATAGCGGTTAATAATTGTTAACCCTATATGACCCATCTGAAAAACAAAACTGCAATCAGAATGAAAACAGCAGTTTTGTCCGGGCACGCGCTCAAATGTTATTGCGAGCGCAGCGCAGCAATCTCCACCCGCCGAATTGGAGATTGCTGCGGCGCAAAAAACACACCTCGCAATAACACCCAAATGCCGACTCAAAAACTATTGTTTTCAAATTGAGCGTGGTTTAGCTGAGAAAACCACAAATCTGACTTCTTGAACTGACGTTATTTGCAGGCTATGAGCTTTAGACCACTATTTAACGCGGGGCCATTCGAATAGCCCCGTCGAGCCGAATAACTTCCCCATTGAGCATTTGATTTTGCATAATGTGCTTCACCAGGGCCGCGTATTCAGCAGGTTTACCCAGCCGCGACGGGAATGGAACCTGTTGCCCCAGCGAAATGCGAGCCGGTTCTGGCAGGCCGGCGAGCATCGGGGTATCAAAAATGCCGGGCGCAATGCTCACCACGCGGATGCCGTACCGTGCTAACTCGCGTGCCACAGGCAGGGTCATCCCCACAATGCCGCCTTTTGAGGCAGAATAGGCGGCCTGCCCAACCTGCCCATCAAACGCCGCCACCGATGCCGTATTGACAATCACGCCCCGCTCGCCGCTCTCACCAGGCTCATTCTGGCTCACCACCGCCGATACCAAACGGATAACATTAAACGTCCCCAGCAAATTTACGCGCAACACTTTCTCAAATCTGCCCAAATCGTGGATTCCCCGTTTACTCAACACTTTTTCTGCAATAGCAATACCGGCACAATTGACGGCCCCGTGCAATCCCCCGAAAGTCGATACCGCCGTATCCACGGCAGCCTGTACACTGCCTTCATCCGACACATCGGTCTGCGCAAACTGTGCATGTCCCCCCAGTTTCGCAGCTGTGGCCTGTCCTGTGTTGGCATTGATGTCAGCAATCAGCACATTAGCGCCGGCGTCCACTAACGTCCTGGCCGTGGCTGCGCCCAAACCAGAACCGCCGCCGCTGATTAAAAAGGTTTTTCCCTGAAGCTCCATTTTAACTACCTCCTTGTGGTTGTGAGTATTGAGTAGTTGACAAGTTGGAATGAAATGTTTAAATTATGAGCATATTACCCCCAAAGGATTTTTTATGCCTCATTTGCAAGCCTCCGGCCCATCGCTCCCGGCACCGATTTGCGGCAATGAGCCTGATACCTGGGCGCACGATACGATTGTGCGCCGTCTACCAGAGATCGCCCGCCGCGTACTGGTGGAAAACAGCGTCTCCCCCCGCGCCGAAACCGCCATTTACACCCTTATTGCCGATATTCCCGACAGTCGCATTCGTCCCCTTGCCGATGGTGACGCCCCTGACGCCGCCGATTGGACACGCTACAT
>CAYPUV010000169.1:0-9043 GCA_964413895.1 uncultured Anaerolineaceae bacterium | reverse complement strand
GTGTGGGTGTGGGTGGATTGAGTCGCAGCGACACTTCGGCGGCTTTTTGAGCGGCTTCCGGCGCGGAAGGCAGTACTTCTGCCGCCCGTTGATAGGCTCGCAGGGCAGCCTGCAAATCGCCCTGGTTATTTTTTGCTAATCCCAAATTGAAATACGCGCTGTACAATATTTCATCCACGTAAGGATAAGCCGGGGCCTGAGCGTAGATTTCTTCAAATATCGTGGCCGCCGTGTCCCACTCGGCTTTTTGGTGATGTTTTGCGCCGTTCAGATAAAGCTCGACGAGATGATACTCTGTTTGGGCGGCATCAAAATTGGGATTAACGGATAAAGCCTGTTGAAACGCGGCTTGAGCATCCACAAAGTTTCCGCCATTTCGCAGTACCAGCCCCTGCTCGTAATAAAGTTGGGATAATTGGGCAGAAACTTGGGTATTGTTGGGGACTAGCGCGCGCATTTGTTGCAAGGCGTTTATCATTGCTGGTTGGTTGTTGCTTTCAGCAGCAGATTGCAGCGCCTGCTGCAGCGAGGCCAACGTCTGCGCCGGGGTATTGGTGGGTGTAGCCAGCACATCGGCGGCAAAGTTGGCCAACGCATGGGGAGCGAAAATAAATGCCAGAATTGATGCGCTGGTAATGAGAATGACGGCGAGAGCGATGGCGCTAACCAGGCCAGTCCTCAGTCGGCGGGTTGATTTTTGAGGATGAGAGATTGGTTGAAGGACTTGATGAGGTCGGGTAGGCGTTTCAGCAACCGGCCATTTTTGTTGCACCCACGCTTTTGCCTTTGGCAACTGGGGGTTATGGGGATTAATGCGCTCAACTTGCAACAGCGCGTACAGTGCAGCCTGGGCATCGGGGGCAATACCGGCGATATAAAGCCAGGCGATTTCGTTCTCTGGGTTAAGTTTAACAACGCGTTGGAGGGTTCGGCGCGCGAGGTGTGTTTTCCCTGCTCTGGTTTGGGCAATCCCTTGTTGCAATAGTTGCTTAATATGCGGAGCGTAGTCTGTCATATTTTCCTCTATCGTTTGCAGGCAAAGACATTATGTCTATTTAACTGTATGTCAAAATAATTTTTTTGTCAACTTTGCATCCGAGTATGTGGTACTTTGGTAATGGTTGCGGTGAATTTTTAAAAGAGATTGCATAGAATTGAGTTATCGGCTAAAATCTTAGTTATGGTTAAGCGTGTAACTTCTCAATAACCTGGGAATATTGCTTCTAAACCTGAGAGGGGGCAAAGAGCTGTCAGGAGCTATCTCGAATAATCAAGAAGATACATATCTATAGTGGCCATTTTGACAAATACGGTCTTTTAAGGTATTTTTGTAGAACAAACATTCTCTAATATATTGCTTGAGAAAGGGGCGAACTATGTATCACAAAGTAACCATCATTGGAAATTTGGGCGGCGACCCTGAAATGCGGTACATGCCAGATGGTACACCCGTTACCAGCTTTAGTGTCGCAACCAACCGCAAGTGGACAAACAAGGATGGCAGCAAGGGGGATGAAACAGTCTGGTTTCGTGTTTCTGCCTGGCGAAGATTGGGGGAGATCTGCAATCAATACCTTTCCAAAGGGCGGCAGGTCTACGTTGAAGGTCGTTTAACGCCGGACAAAACTACCGGAGGACCGCGCGTGTGGACCGGAAATGATGGGACACCAAGAGCCAGTTACGAAATCACTGCATTAGAGGTGAAGTTTTTGGGTGGTGTTGGCGATGTGAGTGGTGGTGGGGCTGCTGCCGTCGGTGCTCCGTCAGCAAGCACCCCCAGCACCCCAGAGATTCAAGAAGACGACATTCCTTTTTAGCATTGTCCAACCGCTCTCCCCGCTCCTCTTTTCTCTTGGGGAGAAAGGGGACGAGGGGTAGCAGTGCCATCACCTGTTGCTGCGTTTAAGGTGAGTGATAAAAAACATTAGCACGCAAAGGAACGCACATATGGCAAAAACAGTAAAAGAAGTAATGAGTACGGAGCTTCGCTGCTGCCAGCTTGATTGTACAATTCCAGAGGTGGCTCATATCATGACAACTTACGATGTGAGCGCCGTTGTGGTAACTGATGTAGAGGGCAATCTTTCAGGGATTATTTCTCGCACGGACCTGGTGAAATTGCGTGGCTTTGATGAATACTGGCATGGTTTGACCGCTAGCCACGCAATGCAGGCCGACGTTATTACCTGCACGCCAGATATGCCGATGCGGGAAGCCAGCAAGTTGTTAGTCACCAACCGGATTCACCGTCTGGTTGTGGTAGAAGCTGCTGGAACTTCTGAAGCCTTACGTCCCGTAGGAATTCTGTCCCAAACCGATATTGTTAGAGATATGGCCGCTCGGGTTGCCTAGCAGGAGTTTATGTTGAACAATCTTCAATCCATCATTCAATCTGTCAATCAAGATTTTGCAGCTAAATCAAAAGTGCGCGATGAAACATTAAGGCGTTCTCGTGAGCTAATCAAATATTGCGCCAATACAATTCGAGCCACACATCGCGGTGATGCAGATGAGGCGAACAAGCTGCTTCAAATTGCCAACACAATTGCAGCCGAAATGAGCGCCGTCGCCGAGCAATTTCCGGATATTTACCATGCCGGATACACCCAAGATGCATTTAAAGAACTGGCGGAAGCCCATTTAACCCGCGCCTTCATTTTGGGTGATCATCTGCCCTCGCCAGCAGACCTGCACCTTGAGAACGCAGCCTACATTAACGGGTTGGCCGAAACCGTGGGTGAATTGCGACGATATGCTCTGGATGCGCTGCGTCGTGGTCAGGTAGGCACCAGCGAGCGTATGCTAGATTTAATGGATGAAATTTATACGAGCTTGCTCACCATTGATTTTCCTTCAGCTATTACCCGCGATCTGCGTCGCAAAACAGATGTGGCCCGTAGTATTTTGGAACGCACCAGAGGAGATGTGACTACGGCCATCCGGCAAGAAGCAATGAAAAAAACGCTGACTGAATTTGAAAACCGGGTAAATTCTTTGGGGTGATTTTTTAAAATGTTGCGGCTGTTTTTTTGATGGGGGCAAACGTGTGGCGATGAATTTTGCACGGTCCCAGGCGGGCGAGGGCGGTTTGATGCACTTGCGTCCCATACCCTTTGTGTTGCGCAAATCCATACCCCGGGAACTGTTCCGAGAGTTTAACCATCAACCTGTCGCGGGTAACTTTAGCCACAATAGATGCCGCTGCCACGCTCAATGACGTGACATCGGCCTTGAAGAAGGCTTGTTGGGGGATGGACACATCTGGCAGAGAAAGTGCGTCGATAAGCAAAAATTGAGGACGGGGATGAAGACGGGTGATTGCTTGCTGCATCGCATGTCGCGTAGCCGCAATAATTCGTTGACGATCTATGTAGGCCGGTGAACTCACCCCAACGCCAATCGAAAGTGCATTTTCTTGAATAATCTGGAACAATTTATCTCGTTGACGGGGGGTGAGTTGTTTTGAATCTCTGGTGTTTTGCAATGCTTGCTGAATATGGGGATGATTTTGGGGGAGAATAACAGCTGCGGCCACAACGGGCCCTGCCCAGGCCCCGCGACCCGCTTCGTCAATACCTGCGATAAAATAATAGCCCTGCTTCAACAGGGCTATTTCTTTTTCTAGTGTTGGCAGAGCAACCACGGTGTATCTCTTGGCAACGAATACGGTGGTCCGCTAAAGTGAAGCGAAGGGTGCGTCCCCGGGCCGGTGCAAATGATAAAAAAGCTAATAAATGCGCTTTTCTCGCAATCGAGCTGCCTTGCCACTGCGGTTGCGAAGGAAGTAAAGCTTGGCGCGGCGGACATGGGCATGGCGCAGAATATCTATTTTTTCGATGCGTGGGGAGTGGACCAGGAACTTGCGTTCAACCCCAATGCCACCGGCAGCAATGCGGCGCACCGTGATAGAGGAATTAATCCCGCTACCATCCATTGCTATCACAACCCCCTGAAATACCTGGACCCGCTCGTTTTTACCTTCCACAATGCGGACGTGAACTTTCACCGTATCTCCAACAAAAACGGTGGGCAGATTTTCTTTGAGTACTTCTACAGATTTTATTAAATCAACTGCGTTAGCCATAACTCTCACTCTTATTTTTAAATGGATAGTTACACAAGTCAAATCACAAAAAAATATTCTAGCATGGTAATCTAATGAGGGCAAATATGTTGCGGCGTGAACGGCATGCGCCCCTGTTGCCGTCCCAACGGTTCTCCCCGGAGATGCCGCAACCTTGTTGTTGTGTTTGGCGGCAACAGGGGAATAAAAAAACCGCTCAGCCGTGTAAGTAACTCAGCGGTTGATTAACAATTTTGTTTTTCACAACTTGTTGGGGTTACGTGGTAGCTTGCGTCGATTTTGCTTCTGTTTTGCTGGGGTGACTATCTTTGCTTGCCACATCCGTTTTGGATGAATTCCCGTTCGCGGCTTTTACAGCGCGCGATTTTTGAGCAGCTCCATTGCCGTGTCCATTTTTGTGGTTGCCATTCTTGTTGTCGGTAACGTAAAATCCGGGTCCTTTAAATATAATACTTACGGGGCTGATGACCCGGTGAATAACCCCGTGACATTGAGGACATTCTGTTAGTGGGTCGTCGTGAAAACTTTGGCGTATTTCAAATCGATTTCCACAATTGGGGCAGGCGTATTGATAGGTTGGCATAAATCTAACTCCACGAACTTACTTAAAAGTATAAAACCTTTCTTAACTGAGATGAAAGCAATTTACAAGAAGCAAATTTTACTTGACTTTGCACTTTTATGCAACTTAAATTTGGGCAAATCTAAAAAAACAACGGCATTGATTTTATCATACAATGTCTCAGCAGGTTCTCTAGCCTTGTTTTAGCGCAAAAATGTTAGATGCGTGTAAACGTAGCAATAGAATTGTGTTAGAATTTTGGCGTTTTTTAGATGGAGGGATACGGGTAATCTCTGCCACCTGTTGGCCGTGGAAATCTTCCCGTGTTGAGCAAGCTATTGAGACGTTGGCAAAGGCCATCTATTTCGGCCTGGCTGAGTAATTGTCTCAAATTACAATACACCTCACTCGCTGGCGTGAATGAATCTTTAAATTGCTGTATTGCGCGTTGCAACGATGCAGGAATGGGCAGGCCGGCAAATGCCCAGATAACGGTTCTAAGTTTGTATGTTGCGTGAAAAGTCAATCCGTGGTCAATGGCCCATATTTGGTGATTGCGGTCTAGCAGGCAATGCCCACTTTTTCGGTCGGCGTTATTAACCAGGTAATCAAATATTGCTATTTGCTGGAATATCAACCGATACTGCGGGTTATTTTTCAGTGTAAAATAGTGGGCATTGTAATCGGCGTGAATAAATTGTTGCAAAGCTCCCGCGCCGTAAGGGCCTTCCCCGAGGATAGTGGGAGGAATAGCGGGCCAATTGCCCAGCGCACAACTCATTGCGTAGGCGGCTACTTCACGTTTGCACAGCGACCCTTGTTCAAAATCCCACAACGGCCGTTCTCCCCGACATGGTTTATAAACAAAATTGAATTTCAATGTGCGATGTGCGGCAGTCCCCAAAAAAGTATAGTTTGAACTCCAGGGCATCAACCCGTGAATAATCAAGTTGCCATTGTGAAAAGCATCGACGACCTGGTGAGTCGCCAAATTTTGCGGGGGTTCCAGAAAATCATCGAGGCTGATGTGTGCGGGGTCTTTCATCAATTCACTGTATTTTTTGACCATGTCCGTTTCGCTGGGGGCAAAAATGTCCGTGGGGGTCTATTGGTTGCCCACACAGCGGGCAAGAAGGACGCCCTTCTTCCACTACTTGGAGAGTATGGTCTCCCAATATTTTAAGCTGATTGCGGGTGACCCAAAATTGAGCGGTGGCGGGATCGTCATGTCCTTCCGGTACAAGCTCTTGGGCAACTAAAATTGCCCGGTCTTGTTCGGGAGCGTAACCTAAGCCCAATTGCCCAACAATGAATTGTGGCTCTAGTGGTGGGTGCAGTGCCAAATCTGCCTCAGTGAGTGATGACTCAAAATCGGTTGGCGGCGCAGATGTGCGCTCTTGGATGTCATCCAGCAGTTTCTGAACGGCATAGGCCAATGCACGTGCTTGTTCTTTTTCCAGCTTCAACGTAACGGTTTCCAGATCGGCCGATGCTTGAAGCAGGAATATCCGTTGCCCCTGCTCGCCAACGGTGTCAATTGTAATTCTGTTTACGTGAAAAAACTCAATATGCTGTGCCGACATCAGGCTTTTTGGTGTACTATCAATTACAAACTTTACGCAGGAAGTTTCCTGGAAATCAAGAAGCTCAAATTGTGGACAATTTTTAGCCTGTAATTGAGCTTCTAGGAAAGTTTCACGGTTCAACTGCGTAAGTTCTATCAATTATTTTGTGGTAGTGCCGGTGTGTTTTGATGTGGGTTGTTTTGGCAAGTGACTTGTCTCGTTCACCACAAAAACCATCGGCCTGGCGGGGGTAAAGCCAAGTATCGTTATGGATGCCGGGCTGATGACGATTCGCTGGAAAAAATCCAGATGCATCCCCAAATAGTGGGCAACCACGCTTTTTATTACATCGGCGTGCGACACCAACAGTATCTTTTGTTGATAGTGTTTGTGTACCAGGATATTGATTTGCTGCACGGCGCGTGTTTGCATTTCGTGAATTGATTCGCCATTTGGGAATCGTGCCTGGCTGGGCGAAAATTGCACCCTTGACCATTGCGGTTGTCTGGCGAGCTTTTTGAGTGATTTGCCTGTCCAGTCGCCAAAATCCACTTCACCGATAGCTTTGCAAGGGTACACCGGAATATCACCCAGTTTTTGAGTTAGAATTTGCGCCGTTTCCATTGTGCGTTCCAGTGGGCTGGCGTAGATAGCGCTTATTTTTATGTTTTTTTTCGCCAGGTATTTGCCTACGGTTTTGGCTTGTTTGCGTCCAAAAGCATTCAAATGAATGCCGGGCGTCCTGCCAGCTAATTTGTTACCTTTTATCCAATCATTCTGTCCATGCCGAACAAGGATAACAAGTGTAGGTGTCTGGCTGGAGTTTTTTTTCTTTTTGGGCATTATTTTTTACCTTCTCAATTATTTAGGGAAAAACCCGATCGGTTTGGAAGCAATACCCCCAGACCATTGAGAAGCTGCATTACTTTAATGTGTGTGCTGCACGCACTGTTGCCAAAACCGGCAAAACTTTGCCGATGCACCCGAAAATATTCAATGTAATGCGGTAAATTGTTAACTGAATACTATAGCTTGCCGCGGAACAATAGTCAAAGTTGGTAAAACAATAAACTTGTCTTTTTCTGGAGGAGTAGGGATCCGACCGGTTTCCCCAAACCCATCGGGGGTATCCAAAAAGTGAAACGCCCCCCGTTTTGTGAAGAGTCTTGACTCTGCCTGCTCTGGCGGGTATTCTATAATGTGTACACCTGCGACAATCAAACAATACGTTGAACCAGGGTTATGGATGCCTTGCACAGAAGACGCATCAACCGTGTTCATTCAAACTGAAGTCAGAACGAAAACAGCAGTTTTTTCAAATATGTCATTGCGAGCAAAGCGAAAGCCTGTCTTGAGCCCACCGAAAAGTTTATTTTGAAGATTATCCCAAAAAGAGGGAGTATAATGCAACAAACAAACATGACCACGCGCCTAAAACTGCGCATTCGAGAGCTGGGTATTTTGCATGGCATCGCCAGAGCTGTGACATCTATTTTAGATTTGCAGAGCGTACTGAACAGAATAGTAGAAGCGGCAGTGTATTTAACCAATGCAGAAGAAGGCTTCATTATGTTGATTGATGAAGAATCTAACCAACTGCACCTTAGAGCGGGTAAGGGACTGGGAGACAAAGCCGCAAAAGTTATGCGTATTCCCGTGCAAGACAGTTTGGCCGGTCAGGTAATAGAAACGGGCAAACCGCTGAAAATGGGCGGGCGACTGGAAACAGATTCCTACAAGGTGAAAACGGGCTACCTTGTAAAATCCATATTGAACGTACCAATTAAAGGGCAAAATCGTATTTTAGGGGTGCTTTCTGTTGATCATGCGATGGAAAGCCTGAAAACCTTCTCTGACCACGATGTTAATTTGCTGACAAATTTAGCTGAATACGCCGCCATCGCCATTGAAAATGCGCGCAGGTATGAAGACGCAACCAGGCGCGCCGAAGAATTAGCGCAAACGCTAGAAGAATACGACGTTGCGCCAGAAGTCCCCACCAGGGAAACTGACCGCGAAGCGTTGGAAAAATTCAATGTTGGATTGCGCAGCCAGCGCCAGGACGTGGCTCAAATTCAAGAATGGATTGCAAAACTGGCTCAAGACTTGCAAGAAAAATCAAAACACGTGGATACAATCGTTCAGCGGCTGGGAGCATGGAACGAAGAAGTAGAAAATTTGCTCCCTCAACTAGATTGGATTGCTCAGACGGCGCTGGTGCAGAAGGGTACTGGGCCACTGGATGATACGCGCACAACGGATAATGAAAGTATTGCTTTGTTGAAGACGATTTTAGCGCACCTACCGGTTGGGATTTTAATGTGCAATGCGAAAGGGAAAATCCTGGAAGCAAACACAAAAGCCAGCAACTTGTTAAATCAGGGCAACCTGGTTGAGCGAACATTGACGTCCATTGCTCCCTCTGATACTCGCTGGGAGCATCTGGTGGGATCATTGCGGCTGGCGTTGGCTTTGGGGCACAGAAAAAAACCTGCGCCGCCACCGTCGGCAACAACCTTGTACATTAATCAAAAAACAATAAAAGCCACGTTAGTGCCAACAAGTATTAACAAAGATCGTAGCGTTGCCATCGTTGTCCTTTTGCGTGACGTGTCGCTAGAATCAGAAGGGTGGCGCGCCCGAGAAAAGTCGCTGCTAACGCTTTCTGAACGATTGCGAACCCCAATGGCTACAATCAGTAGCTACACCGATTTACTATTGAACGAGTCGGTGGGCCTTATCACCAGAGGACAAAATCACTATTTGCAGCGTATTCGAGAGGCTGTGAACAGAATAGAGGATAGTTTGATAAACGTTGCTCACCAGTCGGGG
>CAYPUV010000168.1:0-9045 GCA_964413895.1 uncultured Anaerolineaceae bacterium | reverse complement strand
CACTTTCTGCCAATACTACACCATTCCAAATTGCCTTTACCATTTTACAACTCCTTTCCAACATTGCTTTTTCATTGAAAATATTGACTGATGCTGTGTGCGTTTAGAAAACAACTTGACCTAACATTAAAACTGCTACTAAAATAAACAGTAGGCCCAAACCACGCTCTAACATATGCTGCGAAATTCGCTGTGCCACTTTTGATCCCAATTGTCCCCCCCAAATTACGCCCGGCACGGTAAAAATTACCAGGCTCAACACCGTACCCAACACACCCTCTCCGGCTTGCATAAATCGAATCAGGTGACCGGTGGATGCTGCCAGCGCAGTGAGTGCTACCACAAAGACGCTGGTTGCCACCGAAACCTTACTGGGCACCCGGCAACGCTGGAGTAAAAAATAACCGTTCATTTCTCCCAATCCCGTCGAGATCATCCCCATAAACAACGCGCCGACACTGGAAATCAAGCGTCCTTCGGTGCGATTGCACACTGTGTAGCAAACACGCTCGTCGTTTGCGGTTTCAATACAAGTTTCAGGTTTTTTTACGGCAAATTCATCTGCAATAGCCTTGTCCAAATGAGCTACCTCTTCGTGCGAGGGCGCACGCAGAAAACTGGCGGCCACAGCGAACAATCCCACCCCCAAAATTGTCTTCAATATATCGGCTGCAACAAAACCGGCCACCCACGTTCCCACCAACGCGGCAGGGAGTGTTACAATAAGTAACATTCCCCCCAATTTATAATCAATCAACCGTCGACGCATATAGGCAAACAGGCCGCTGGCAAATCCAAACACTTCTGTGATCAGCGCCGTGCCAATAGCCACTTCCGGGGGAAGCCGCAGTGCCAAGATAAACACGGGTGTAAAAAACGTACCGCCTTCCACGCCAGAAGCCATTGCAATAGTGGCAATTAATATTGATACCGGCAACATATACCAGTATTGAAAGAACGTGCCTCCATCAATGTACACCTTCCTGTCCTCCCCTCTGTGATGAGTGCATTTACAGTTTAATATCTTAATGCCTGTGCTGCTGTAACCTGCATTACATAGTGCAATTTCAAGAGACATTTTCGGGGACACATAGATTGGTTGTAGAAGGCATTCGGAAAACACAAATTTCTCGCTTGAAATTGCAATAGGCCCCGGAAGATGATTTTTTCCTTCGTAATGCACCTTACGGTAATCTGCCCTGGTGTCTTGTAGAATTAAAATATCTCGTCACAACCAAATACAGTTAGCGGGCATTGAAAATCAACCTATTTGCAAAAATTAACAGGAGGCAAACGATGAATATTGTTGGAGCAGTGGTAGCCGGGATTATCGGCACATTGATAATTAGCATGGTTATGGCAATGGGTCCCAAAATGGGGATGCCTAAAATGGATATTGTGGGAATGCTGGGGTCGATGTTCAATCCAAACGGAAATACACCCCTGGGATGGGTAATACACTTGATGATGGGCGTGGTATTTGCCATAATTTACGCTGCGCTGTGGAGTTTTGGCTTTGGCTCGGCGACAGTGGTTGGCGGCCTGCTGTTTGGCGTTGTGCACTGGTTTGTTGTAGGTACGATGATGGGCGCAATGCCAATGATGCACGCCGGCATTAAAGCAGGACAAACATCTGCACCCGGCATTTTAATGCTGAACAACGGCGGTTTGATGGGGTTTATGGGTGGACTGATTGGTCACGCTATCTATGGCATCGTTGTCGCGCTCATTTATGCTGCCTTTATCTAAAAAATCTGGGTCTTCTGGCAGGACTGTTCAGCTCTCCGTACAGAGCAAGATAAATGGACAGGATTTACAAGATGAACAGGATAAAAGAAAGAAAAATCCTGAAAGTCTTGTAAATCCTGTCCAATAATGGAGTGTTTTCATCTCTACTCCTGCAGGTCAGACCGGGCAGCCCGCCCCCTTCATCTGGCCTGTTTTTTTTGTTCGCAGCTGTGGCCCAATAAAAAGCAAAGCAATTACAACACTGCCTTTTGCTAAGTTATGTCAAGCGGTGTATAATAGCCCCAAAGTACTATCCACCTATTCAGATACCTCTGGAGGCGTAATGTATACTTACAAAGCAACGGTTGTGAGAATTGTTGATGGCGACACAATCTATGTCGATGTTGATCTGGGGTTTTACTTGCGACAAACGATGAAAGTCAGACTAAAGGGATTGAACACACCTGAAATTAGAGGGCCGGAACGTCCTGAAGGCTTAAAGTCTAAACATTTTGTAGAAGAGAAATTGGCTGATTGCCCGGCAGTTGTGATTAAAACGAACAAAATTGGCAAGTACGGGCGCTACATCGCCGATGTGTGGTTTTTGGCGGGCAGCGATGATCCCCACACCATTCTGGAACAGGGTCAAAGCCTCAATAAGTTGCTGCTAGACAAGGGATTGGCCGAAGAGGTGCGGTATTAAAGCGTCACGTCGCGCGCTTTAATCTTTTGTGGTGGGCAATGGCGGCGCTAAGGTGCGCGCCGAACAATGTAATTAAGCTGCTAATGTAAATCCACAGCATTAGCACCACCACCGTTCCTAGCGAACCATAGATAAGCTGGTAATTAGCCAATCCGCTGGTTAGGTACCATGAAAACCCGGCGATGGCTAATCGCCAGCCGATGGTGGCAATGGCGGCCCCCCACCCCGCTTCCGCCCACGTAACATTGGTATTGGGGATCCAGCGGTACAAGCTGGCAAACATTACAAATGTCAACAACACGGGAAACACGGTGGTGCGAACGAATGCAAGCATTGTACTGTGGTCGGCGACGCCATCGCCCAACCAAACATTCACCACCGGCAGCAAGCTCACCACAGTGCTGAAAAGAAGCGAGAAGAAAAGTAACATCACCAACACGCTAATCATTGTTAGCGCCACCAGCCGGGTTCGTAAAAAGTTTCGCTTTTTTGCATCTGGCCAGGCCCTATCGATATTGCGGGTTAACAGGTTAAACGCCCCGGAGCCAGACCACAACAGCCCAATAATGGCCACAATGCTCGCCGGGCGACGCTGCGCGATGACCAGTTCCAGGTTGTGTTCCATATAATCCGCGGCAGTGGGAAACAAATTAGCCAACCAGACCATCACCTCACGCTGAACATTTTCTGCTTCCAGCACCAGGCTACCCAACGCAACAATAAAAATTAACAGCGGGAACAGTGAAAACAGAAAGTAATACGCAATGCTTGCCGAGGCCTCTGCGGCGTGTGCAGCCGCAAACCGCTTGATCGCCATCGTCAAAACGGCAAACGTGGTGCGGATTGTGGTAATCAGCATTCGATACGTGGTTGGAATTGATAGATATTTTTTGAGCATAGCGCGACAATTGTCAATGAAATTCCAGGGCGGCGAAGCCCTTACGCAACCGGTCGGCTGTATGGTTCGCCGCGTAACCAGCGATTATACACGTGACAGGCGTGAACCACCATTCCGGCGCTCCAGGTTAAGGGCGCTTCCGACGTGTACCACATTGTTGATAGATAATGCCCGCCAGGGTCGTACACCTCGTGGACGGTTCCATCCCGCACAATGGTACTGGTAATGCGAAACAACAGCGTTTCGGCTTCGGCAAGGCGTTCCATCCGGGTTAAGGCAATAACGTGCCAGGCTCCAAGCCACAACCACGCTGCATACGTGTGATAGTACCCAATCCCCCCCAATCGATTCTCAATGGCGATGAATTTAGATGGATACGCACGGTGCACAACCTGCGTGGGAACAGGGTCGGCCATTTTAAAAGCCTCCATTTTATCCAAAATAGAATGCGCCTGCCGGGTGGAACTCATTCCCCACGCCACCGCCAGCAAATTGCCGCTGCTACTTAAATTGTCAAAAAGCTGGCTGGTAACATAATACCCCAAATCCTCGCGCCAAAAATAGTTATTCACGGCATCTTTTATGTGATGCGCTTTCGTCTCAAACGTGCGCCGGTCATTTTCAAACCCGTAATGCGCGGCAGCATCCGCCAGGTCGTTCAGTGCCTTCCAATACAGCACATTGGTGTACAACACTCTGCCTGCCCGCGCCACACTATCGGCCCAATCAGCAAAAGGCGATTGGTGCAGCAACCCATCGTGGTCAGGGGCATAGTTTTCCAGCCAGGCGACCGCCTGTTTCAGCGCACGCCAGTGCTGTTTGGCAAATTTGTGATCGTCGCTGCGCTGCGCGTAATTGAGCAGGGCGATAATCAACAATGCATTGCCATCCAGCGACACTGTATTGTGTGCGGTAATATATTTAGGCCGGATCGGGGCATCGATGGGCTGCTCGCGGCCCAATAATGAATGCAGGTAACGATCTAAAAAGTTGGTTGAATGAATTTTTACCGGAAATTGACCAGAAGGTTTTTGGTTGAGCAAAAAAACTTCCAAACTTTCGCGCACAACGGTGTACTCGCCCAACTCAAGCAACCCAAACGAGGCGAAGCCGAAATCACGCGCCCAGGGTTCCCTAAAATTTCGCACGCCCGCACACAACACCAATTTTTTCTGGCCATCGGGCAAGCGACGCTGCTCAATGCCAGCGCGCAAGTTCGATGATGCAATCTGCATGGCCCAACTACGCACTGTACTCTGGTCCACGTCGCGCAGCGTATTCTCCCGGACCGCGAGCTTCGGTTGCTTCAGTAATCGGCGTCCATAGCTGAACACCTTCCAGAAGGAAATACCAAATACGGTTGCCAATGCGGACCATAGTCCCCAAATGGGCCATGAAATAGCTTGTTTTTGCGATGGATTATTTTTTGCCATAACCTGTTTCTGTTATAATTTTACAAAGCATTTTAGCTCAGGTGGGCAAATGAATCCAATTGAGCAACTTCTGCAAACGCATAAAGTGATGGTATTAGATGGCGCACTGGCTACTGAACTGGAGCGTCGCGGGTGCAATTTAAACGATCCGCTCTGGTCGGCGAAGGTGTTGCTGGAGCAACCTGACCTGATCAAACAGGTTCACCGTGATTATTTTGAAGCCGGGGCCGATTGCGCCATAACAACCAGCTACCAGGCGACATTTGAGGGATTTGCTCGCCGGGGATTGAGTAAAGCGGAGGCCGCCGATTTAATGCGGCTGGCGGTACAGTTGGCAGTAGAAGCGCGTGACGAATTTTGGGCTATTCCGGCCAATCGGATCAACCGGCCCAAACCTATTGTCGCTGCCTCGGTGGGGAGCTATGGCGCGTTTCTGGCGGATGGCTCTGAATATCGGGGGGATTACGGCCTGACCGAAGCGGAGCTGATTGCTTTCCACCGCCCCCGACTGGCCGTGCTGGCAGAGACACCGGCAGACATCATCGCTTGTGAGACCATCCCCTGCCTGCTGGAAGCGCAAGCTCTGGCACACCTGCTGCAAGAATTTCCACACCTTTTTGCCTGGATGAGCTTCAGTGCCAAAGACAACACGTACATTAGCCACGGCGAGACTCTGGCAGCATGCGTAACCTGGCTAAACAGCTACCCACAGGTGGCCGCGGTGGGGGTTAACTGCACCGAACCCCGTTACATTCCCCACCTCATCGAAGCGGCCCGTGCCCACACACGCAAACCTATCTTAGTGTATCCCAATTCCGGTGAAATCTATTCCAGCAGCGACAAAAGCTGGCACGGCGAAGGCACACATGCCAACTACGGCCGTCAATCGCAGCACTGGCACACCTGCGGGGCAGACATTATCGGTGGGTGTTGCCGCACCACCCCTGACGACATTGCCCAAATTGCCGCCTGGGCGCGTCCCCAGTTGACCACACCATAGGGGTGTGCTACACTGCGCGCCGCTGACAACTTATTCAAGGAGTACATAATGACACAAGCAACCCACCGCCTGGCACTGATTGGGTTTGGTACTGTGGGGCAGGCGTTCGCCAACGTTGTGCAACTGAAACAGGCAGAAATGAAAAAACGCTACCATTGCGCGCTGCAAATTGTGGCTGTATCCAGTTTAAGCAAGGGGTCTTTGTACCATCCCGATGGGCTAGACATTACCGCGTTACTGGACACTGTAAAAACCAGCGGTACCTTCGACAGCTACCCTGACGAAAATGGCCTTCGCCGGGGCTGGGACAACCTGAAAATCATCCGCCACAGCAATGCTGACACAATTGTGGAAGTGAGTTACACCGATATGGCTACCGGTCAACCCGCCCTGGACCACTGCCGCACCGCGCTGGCACACGGAAAACACGTTGTCACCAGCAACAAAGGCCCCGCTGCCCTGGCCTGTGGCGAACTTTTGGCGCTGGCGCAAGCAAACGGCGCACACTTCTATTTTGAAAGCACCGTGATGGCCGGCACGCCGTCGCTGCGAATGCCACAAATAGCGCTGGCAGGAAATGAAATAAGCGCCGTGCGAGGCATTCTTAATGGTACCACCAACTACATCCTCACTCAAATGGAAGCGGGCACTTCCTATATCGACGCGCTGCAACAGGCGCAGCAATTGGGTTATGCCGAAGCTGACCCTACCGCTGACGTGGAAGGCATCGACGCGCTGGCGAAGGTATTAATTCTGGCCCAAACAGTGATGAACTGTGAACTGAATAAAAATGATATTTCGTGCCGTGGCATCAGCCATTTAACGCTGAAAGATATTGAAACGGCCCGCGACCAGGGCAAGCGCTGGAAGCTAATTGGTGAAGTATCTAAACAGGGAGGGCAGGTAGCGGCCCGGGTTCACCCGGAAATGCTGCCTCTGTCAGACCCGCTGGCCCAGGTGATGGGCACGACCAACGCCATCACTTACCACACTGACCTGCTCGGCGCGGTGACGTTGGTTGGGCCGGGGGCGGGCGGCACAGAAACGGCTGCCGGAATATTGACCGACGTCATTAACCTGGCCTGTTTTCCTTAATTAGTGAAAGCACTTAGATTTCAGACAATGGAATAAAACAGTTCGTTATGAGTAGAGACAGACCACTGGTCTGTCCCTACAGGTGGCGGTAGAGAAGAGGATGGTCTTTTTCACTCAATTGGCTGATGTTTAACTGATTGCTCTATTAGGCTGTGTCACGCTTGCTTTGTCGCAAGATACACCAACCATTCATCAGCATCATACAAGGGCAGCCCATCCCATGCGGGGAACACCTGCACCTCAGCGAAACCGGCAGCGCGCAACATTGCCGTCATCGTTTCCGGGGCGTAGGCCTGATCACACAGTTGGATTTCGTCTAGCCGGCCCGTTTCCAAATGGAGAATCTGGTACCGCTCCACGGAGATTTCTTCCGCCGCATTCCAAAACCGTTCCCCCAGGTGCAAAAATGGCGCATCGCCCCACAAGCCTGTGTCGTCGGTGAACCACCACGTGCTGTTTGATTTATCTACGTGTTCCGGGTTGAGCAGTTCCACGCCCAATTTACCCCCCACCCGCAACGAGCGGGCAATATTTGTCAGCACCAATTGAGCTTCTTCTCGCTTTAGCACCGCCAGTTGCCCGTAAAGCAAAATTGCCGCGTCAAAATCCGCACCGGTGTACTCTATTGCTCGAATATCCTGCTTCTTGAACACGCACAGTTCCGCCACACCCTCACTCAGGGCCAGGTCGCGGGCGTAATCAATTGCAGCCGGAGCAAAATCAACGCCCGTCACTGCACACCCTCTCCGCGCAAATTGTACAGCGTACAGCCCAGGGCCGCAGGTCACATCGAACAGGTGTGCCCCCGATGCAAGGCCCAGGCGTCGCCAGAGCCAATCAACCTGGGCCGCTCGTTCCGCCGCCTGCCGTGAAGCGGCTCCGTGCGCCTCGTCCAGGTGCTCACGCAGCATGCGCTCCGAAAATTCCGGGTCGTCCCAGGGCAGATTGCCACCGTGCGCCCAGGGAACCGGCTGTTCCGGGCGGCGATAAATTTTCCACAGCGCATCAGCGAGTAATCTGGACACAGCAGTCATGGGCAGGATCATTCTCACCAGGCAAAGTTTTTTAAGCGCACCGGCAATCGCCGCGACCCCCACGAGCCAGGCGACTCATCGAAAACCCCGGCACATAGTGTACCGCAATCATTGCAGCGCCCATCGTCAGTGAGGTTCCAGGTGGTTAGAATATACCAATCGCGCCCGATGAGCTTTTGCCCACATTGGTGACAGTAGGTGCTACCGCCTGCTTCATCGTGAACGTTGCCTGTGTAAACATAGCGCAATCCATTCTTTAGCGCAATTTGGCGGGCCATTGTCAGCGTGGCGGGAGGCGTGGGCGGGTGATCGCGCATTTTCCAATCGGGGTGAAAAGCCGTGAAATGCAGCGGCACATCTGGCCCCAGTTCTGAGGCCACCCATTGCGTTAACGCATCAATTTCCGGCGGGGAATCGTTTTCACCGGGAATGAGCAGCGTTGTAATTTCAAACCACACCTCGGTGTGATGTTGCAGATAACTCAGCGTGTCAAGCACGGGCTGCAACGAGCCGCCGCAAATATATTTGTAGAATCGCTCGCTGAAGGCTTTTAAATCGACATTGGCGGCGTCCATGTGGGCAAAGAATTCTTCGCGCGGTTCCGGGCAAATTTCGCCAGCCGTCACCGCCACGGTTTTAATGCCCTTTTTGTGACAGGCGTCGGCCACATCAACCGCGTATTCCAAAAAAATAACGGGGTCGTTGTACGTAAAGGCCACACTCCGGCAGCCCAGTTCTGCGGCAGCGCGGGCGATGGTTTCCGGTGAGGCCGCATCGGCCAACGTATCAATTTGCCGCGATTTGCTAATGTCCCAATTCTGGCAAAAACGACAGGCCAGGTTACAGCCTGCCGTGCCAAATGACAGAATCGGCGTACCGGGCAAGAAATGATTCAGCGGCTTCTTTTCGATGGGGTCAACACAAAAGCCACTAGACCGACCATACGTGGTCAATACAACCTGGTTATTTTGGCGTGCGCGCACAAAACACATCCCCCGCTGGCCCTCGTGCAACTTGCAAAACCGGGGACACAAATCGCATTGGATACGCCCATCATCCAATTGATGCCAGTACCTGCCGGGGAAAACGGTGTCTAACTCAGGCATAACCACCTCACTTTCAGAAACATTTCTCGCTTTTTATCTCTCTTGAGT
>CAYPUV010000167.1:166-9103 GCA_964413895.1 uncultured Anaerolineaceae bacterium | reverse complement strand
GAGCAGCGCCATGCTGAACGACGCCAGAAAAAAATCGGCGGTGAGCAGCAAGTAGAGCGCCAAACTACCGCGAAACGGCGCACCAAAAATGGCGCCGGCGGCAAACGCACACAGCACTGCGCTGACCAATCCGGTGGCGATGTACGGGATAATTTTGCCAATCAGCAGTTCGGCGCGACTGAGCGGCGTGGCGAAAATGCCTTCCAGCGTGCCCAATTCTTTTTCACGGACGATAGCACCCAGCACGGCGATGGCAGGCAGGCTCAACACCAGCGCCAGCAGCGCGGGGATAATGCCAATTTGGTTGTTGAGGGTGGGGTTGTACCATGTGCGCACCCGCAGGTCGATGGGGGTTTTGATAAGTGACAATTCGCCGTTGACCGGCTGGCGGTTGAAAACTTTGTAGGCCAGTTGATAGCCCCACATCTGACTGCGGCTGAGAATGTGGGTAATAGCGAATTCAGCGGTGGTGGGGTCCGTGCCATCCACCAGCACCTGAACCTCGGCGGGACGTCCGGCCGCGAGGTTTTCAGTAAAGTTGGGGGGAATGATCACCAGCGCTTTGATGCGACTGCGATTGAACCAGTCTTCTGCCTGCGCGTAATTTTTCGCTTCCGCCCCGACAATCAGGTCGCTGTTATTGGATAGCGCGGCAATGAATTGGCGCGATAGCTCGCCCCGGTCACTGTTCAACAGGCTGATGGGCACATTTTTGATGTTCACCGCCAGTGAATACGAAAACACAATCATCAAAAACACCGGGATGAGCAGCAGCATCAGCGACGTGGTACGGTCACGGAAAATATGTCGTGTCTCTTTGACCATCACAGCGTATGTTTTTGCCAGATTCATCGCCTACCCTATTCTGCGGCGCGTAATCCGTTTAAGATCACGTCGCCAAACTGAAGGCCCACCGCCCGCCAGTCAAAAGCATCGCCCAATAGCATTTGATACAAAAACAAGCCATCGAATGCCGCCATCATTGCCACTGCCACCTGCCGGGCATCGAGCGGTCTCAGTTCGCCGGCATCTATCCCCTGCCGGATATTTTGGGCAATCAGGGTGATATATGTTTCCATAATTTTGTATGTTTCTCGCCGAATATCTTCGTCGTAACGAGTCTGGGCATAAAAATCAATGAACACACTCAACAGGGGGTCATCGGAAGCTGCCATTTCAGCGAAGGCAGCAACCATCATTTTGAGCCGGTCAACAACCGACGGAATCTGTTCGATTACAGGCACGAGTTCTGCCGCCATACGTTCGAAATACCATTTCATAATGGTGACAAACAGATCTTTTTTGTTTTTGAAGTGCCAATACAAGCTACCTTTGCTCAACCCGCTTTCCGCCACAATATCATCCATGGTGGTCAAATGATAGCCTTTGCGGGCAAAACAGGCGATGGCGGCTTGCATAATCTGCTCGCGGCGTTCTGCTCTACTAACAGCGGGGGGGGTCATACAATACTCCGTTTATCTATTTTTGGTGGTGGTTCAATTTGACTGATGGAAATCATTTGATATGTAGGGACAGAGCAATGCTCTGTCCCTACGCAAAACGAATGCGGGTATTTACCCACCATTCTTCAGATGTGTATTTGTTTCATCAGTCAAAAATAGCCACTACCTATCTATTTTTTAGATACCGCATCAGCCACAGCACAATCAGCGCAGAAATGAACGGTTCCACCAGAGCCGCCACAAAAATCCACAGGGGTGACATGTTCGGGAACATCAGTGGGATGAGATACCAGTCTCCCAACCCAACGATGACTTCCGACAGAATGCCGGCAGTCACGTCCCCGCCGACGCCGTAGGGGCGTTCGCCCTTAAAGATGCTGGTCGCGGCGTACCCCACAATCAAGCCCAATACAATCCAGATTACAAAAAGTATCAATAAACTGGCCATCTTTCACCTCCGTTCAAACAACACATCGACAAATTTCACTGACCACACAATTTAGACCGACCAGTCAGTTTAGCAACAGTATACGACTCTTTTCAGCGACTGTCAAGAGGAAAATCACGAAATTCTGGTACCAAAAAAGGCCTGGCGTAACGCCAGGCCTTTCTAAAACTCGAACTATTGAACATGGTTTCTAAACTTCTTTTTCCAACTTCTTGTACAAGATTTTTGGCTCGCTAGAAACCATCATTACCGTTTTCACCGGTTGATCGTTGGTCGCAATCTGCGGTTGCTTGACCCTCAACAACTGATTAAGCTTCCAGCTCGCCGTTGGACACTTCCTTCAATCACCTCTATAGGAACCTCCTTTCGACGGCTAAAGTTATTAGCTAATCTATTAATATCATACCCCGCCGAGGAGGTGGAGTCAAGGGAATTATTGTAGTTTTACAATACTTTTACCCTACGGTCACCAGGGAGTTTGAGTTTCGAGCTTCAGGTTCAAGTTCAGGGGCGATAATCAATCTTATCAAGTCGCGCCAATTTAGTGAATTGGTGAACCGCTTTGATGTGCCGAATAGTGCCGGTTTTGGCGCGGATGACCATGCTGTGGGTGGTGACGCCGACTACCCGGTCGAAGTGGACACCTTCCAGCAGCGGACCATCGGTGATGCCGGTAGCGGCGAAAAACGCATCTTTGGCAGTGATGAGGTCACATTCGTTCCGAATAGCATTCCATGCCCTACCGAACGTGGTTTTTACTCGCGTCAATTCCTGCTCGCTTTGAGGAGCGCACTGAACCTGCAACCCGCCCCCCAGCGCTTTGACTGCGGCGGCCGTAATAACCGCCTCCGGTGTGCCGCCGATGCCCATCAACACATCAACGCCGCTGCCGGGAATGGCGGCTTGCAACGCGCCCGCCACATCGCCATCCGTTTGCAGCGATACCCGCGCCCCCACCTGCCGAATCTGGCGGATGAGGTCGGCGTGACGCGGTTTGTCCAGCACAAATACCGTCAGTTTTTCCACCGGACGGTTGAGCGCTTTCGCAATCCGGTGCAAGTTTTCGGCGGGCAGCCGGGTAATATCAATCACATCCCGGGCGCGTTTATCTACCACCAATTTTTTCATATACAGCGATGGACCGGGATTCCACATCCCGCCGCGCGCGGTCAGCGCAATCACCGAAATGGCGTTGCCACGTCCCAGCGCCAGCAGATTTGTGCCCTCCACCGGGTCAACAGCAATATCCACTTCCGGAGGATTGCCGTTGCCCACCCTTTCGCCACCATACAGCATCGGGGCGTTATCCTTTTCGCCTTCGCCGATAACGACCATCCCGTTGATTTCCAACGTGCGCAACGCCTGTCGCATCGCATCAACCGCTGCCTGGTCGCCGGCGTTTCTATCGCCGGTACCCATAAATTGCGCGGCTGCCAGCGCCGCAACTTCTGTAACGCGCACCAAATCGAGCGCCAAACGTCCCTGTGGCTCGTGCATCGTTGCCTCCGCCAAATTTAACTTTATTCTGCTGAATTGATTTTTCCCGGCCAGCGCGTAATTTCAATGGGCACGCCCACCGGGTTCCACTGTTTGAGCCACGCCGCATCTTCCGGCGAAATCCGCACGCACCCATTGGAAACCGGCTCCACCCCCAGCGCGTCCAAATGATCGTACACTTTTTCTGTGCCGATTTTCTGGTATGGTACGCTGTGAATCAAAATTGATCCCTCCGGTCCCGGGAAGAGAAACCACATAAAATCGGAATACAGGTTGCTCTCCCGAAACGCACCACCCCCCCAATCATCGCCGACCACACCTCGCCACGGCGGGGTAAATGCGTTGGTCACGGGGCGTCCGCTGCTGATGGGCAGCGCGCGCACTTCCTGCCCGTTTTCAAAAAGATGCATCATCTGCTCACCCTGGTTGACCAGAATGAAGCGGTCATTCTCTGCGTCCACCGGCACGCCTGCGGCACTGGCCATCGGCGTGGGCGTGGGTGGCGACAGAGTATCGCCCGGCGAAACCGGGGTGGGGGTGACGGTGGCAGTCGGCGCGGGAGGCGCAGATGGGATGTTGGTGGGAAACGGGGTTCCCACTTCTGCCACAAATTGCACCGACAGGCGCGGCGTTGCTGTTTCAGCCAGCGGTGCGGATGCGGGGCGCGCCACAGACTGCCCACGCCACAACACCAATACAGTTGCCCAAACAACAATCGCCAGCATTCCCAACCCAACAATCGCCAGCACGCGCCCGAATCGCACCCCTACGCTCCTGTCGTCAATCCCATTTGATGCGTGGAGATAATGCGATCAACCAACGCGTCAAATGCTGCATCCACCTGCTGCCGAGCGGGGTCAGCCAAATACCAGTCGGTAATTTCCTGTGCGCCCCGTGCAAACGGAACCGGGCAAACAAAATCGGGCACCAGCCGTTTGATTTTACGATTATCAAAAACGACGCTGTGCGTTTTATCTCCCAACAAACCATCACCCCAATTAGAGTCAAATTTGGCGATGAACTCGGAGGGGATGTGCACGATATTGGCTTCCACCCCCAGCGCGTGCGCCAGCGATGCGGCGATTTGATTCCACGTCAGCAGTTCATCGGATGTAATTTGGAAAGCGTGCCCAATGGCGGCAGAATTGCCCAATAGCCCCACCAACCCTTTCGCAAAATCGGTATTGTGAGTCAGCACCCACAGCGATGCACCATCGCCGTGCACGATGGTGGGTTTGCCCTGCCGCATGCGGTGGAGAACCGTGTATCCGCCGTGCAATGGAATCAGCGTACGGTCATACGTATGCGAGGGGCGCACAATGGTGATGGGGAAATTTTCGTCGCGGTACGCCTGCCGCAAGCGCAATTCACAGGCGATTTTATTCTGTGAATAACGCCACACCGGGTTGTGCAATGGGGTCGATTCGGTGATGGGCAGATGGCTCGGTGGGGTTTGGTACGCCGATGCGGAACTGATGAATACATACTGTCCCACCTGCCCGCGGAACAAATTCAGGTCGGTTTCGATGTGTTCGGGGGTAAAAGCCACCCAATCCACCACTGCATCGAAGGTCATGTCGCCCAGCACAGCCGCCACCGATTTCGGCTGGCGAATATCGGCATGCAGCAGATGCGCATCGGGCGACGCGGGGCGTAAATCGGATTTTCCCCGATTCAGAATATACAGGTCGATGCCACGTTCCACCGCCAGCGCCGAACACGCCGAACTGATGACCCCCGTTCCCCCGATGAATAGCACTTTCATAACTTTTCTCCCAATTGTGTGTGCCGGATGACCACGCTTTTCATAAATTATAACATCATCTGCCCGATATACCAACGAGAGATTGACACGCTGCGACGCATCGAGTATCATGGGGCGGCAAATTCGATGGTTGCAGCAAGGGAACTGAATAGCCCCCACCGTTGCAGTGCGAAGACTGCTTCGCTGTCGCTCACAATGACAGTACATTACGGGAGAGAGGCGGACACATAGGTTCGCCTCTGCTAACGGCTGACAACTGACAACCACTTTCAAAGGAGCGTGTTTCAATGGCTGAACCTGTTCAAGTGACTGATATTACCTTTGATGCTGAAGTATTGAAAAATGATCTAATTGTGCTGGCCAGCTTTTGGTCTGAATGGAGTACGCCTTCAAAAAAAATGACAGCGCTGTTAGAAAACGTAGCCAAAAAATTCACAGCTACCATAAAACTGGTTGCGCTGAACATTGATGAGGCGCCACGCACCACCTCGGCGTATGGGGTGTTGAATGTGCCCACTGTCATTGTATTTAGAAACAGCCAGCCGGTGGAAACAATTGTCGGCCCCACCACACAAAAGGAAATTGAGAAGAAAATCTCCCCTTATTTGCCCATTGACTGAACAGGAAACATGAAAAGAACCTGACGGGAAAACGTCCGTCAGGTTCTTTTGTTTTTAAACCGCATCAGGCGGCCAGTTTGAGAACTATTCCTCCGGCAGTGATGCCGTTTCTTCAGCCACCGGCTCCAGTTCTGCTACCGATTCTGGGGACGCGCCGGGCGGAGGGGGGGCAACGAGCGGCGCGGGGCGTCGCTGTTCGTGCGTCGGTTCAGGTGTCACTGTGTCGGCTTGGGTGACAGGGGTGACGCAGTAAGGGCAGATTGTCCAGCGCAGGTGCAGGTTGTGCCCGCAATTAGTACACACGCGTTTCAATTGCGTGTGACAATCGGGGCAAACGACCCAATCGTTTTCCACCACCCGCGAACAGCCGGGACAACGATCACGTTCTTCCAAATCTTGCAGCAACGCTTCCTCTTCCAGCGAACGCTCGTACAATTCCGCCAGTGTCACCTGCGGGCGGAGCAAAAAGTACAGCAGCACCCCCAGTGGGCCGAAAATCACGGTCATTAAGGTTGCCAGCAAAATGGCGAACGCATCGCGGGAACGCGACCGCGCGTCGCGGAACGTCCACACAATCATACTAATCCACAGCGCCATCACAAACGCACCGCTGAACGCCAATACTATCTGCAATATGTTAATCACAATGCCGGGTATTTGAATATCGGGCATAAAATTTCACCTCAAAGAATTATTCGCTGGTTTTATTTTCTATTTTGCTGATATACTGCTCAATTTCTTGAATGAGTACAGGCAAATTGGGTTCAGTAATCTTCCGGTGTGCGAAATACGTTCTTCATGCCGCCGTGCGGATCAGTCCCGTCAAACTCGCTGACTGACGTTGAATTTTTTGAATCTCATCACGGTATTCCGCTTGACGGGTCAACCATGTTTTATACACACTACCCCATTCACCAAAATCCAAAACCCACGCTTCGTCTTCAGGCTCTTCACCATTGATATATGCGGCGTAAAATGTTTCGGAGCGAATACCATATTTGCGCTCAAAATCCAACAATTCTTCCTCTAGCGCATGAATATCCGCCAGAATCTCACGGATGCTCATAACCATACCTCCGCTGAACATTATACCGCAAACCGGTGTATTCCTTAAATCCGACCACCTTCCACCGGGGCGGCGGTGTGCCGTTCCAGATAGATGAGCAACACCGAAATATCCGCCGGGTTGACCCCCGCGATACGGCTTGCCTGCCCCACGGTTGCCGGGCGAAATTTGGTGAGCTTCTCTTTCGCTTCCAGCCGCAGCCCTTCGATGGGGTAAAAATCTATGTCGGCGGGGATGGCGCGGGTTTCCAGTCGCCGCATGCGTTCCACCTGCCCCTGCTGTTTGGCGAGATACCCCTCAAATTTCGTCTCGATGGTCACTTGCTGCACCACATCGAGCGGCAACGGTTCGGGCGGCGGCGACAGTTTCGCCAGAATGTCATAGGTCACTTCCGGGCGGCGCAGAAATTTTTTGGCGTTCACCCCGTCTTTTATCGGCGCAATGCCGAGTTCAGTCAGCACATCTGCCGAACCGTTTTTCGGCGAGAGGAATGTTTTTTCCAGCCGCGCCAATTCGGCGGCAATTTGGCAGCGACGAGTTTCTACCCGTGCCAGCCGTTCCGCACTCACCAACCCGACCTCGTATCCCAGCGGCGTGAGTCGCAAATCGGCGTTATCATGGCGCAGCAGCAAGCGGTATTCCGCCCGCGATGTCATCTGCCGGTACGGTTCAGAGTGTTCCATCGTCACCAGATCGTCAATCAGCACGCCGATATATGCCTGGTCGCGGTGCAGCACAAATGGCGATTTGCCCTGCACTTTCAGCGCGGCATTGACGCCCGCCATCAATCCCTGCGCGGCGGCTTCCTCATATCCCGTTGTACCGTTGATTTGCCCCGCATGGAACAACCCTTCCACGCGATGGGTTTCCAGCCACGGATGCAGTTGGTGCGGCGGCACATAATCGTATTCGATGGCGTATCCCAGCCGGATGATTTCGGCGTTGCGGAGCGCGGGCATACTGCGCACCATTTCCCACTGCGTATCTTCTGGCATACTGGTGTTAAACCCTTGCAGATACACTTCGGTGGTATTCCAGCCCTCCGGTTCCAAAAAAAGTTGATGGCGGTCTTTGTCGGCAAAGCGGACAATTTTATCTTCGATGCTGGGACAGTAGCGAGGACCCACCCCCTCCACCACCCCACTGAACAACGGGGCGCGGTTAAGATTGCGGCGAATGACGTCGTGCGTTTGCGGCTCGGTATAGATGAGATAGCACGCCAATTGTGGACGCCATTCGGTCTGTTTTTCGATGGGGTATGCGGGGTGGAGCGGCTCATTCAGCCACGCCGGGTACGGCTCGGCGGGCGGCTCGAAGCTGAAATGGAGCGGCGTGTCACTGCCATACTGCGGCTCGGTCAAGCTGAAATCAATGGTGCGTGCATCGAGGCGCGGGGGAGTGCCGGTTTTCAGCCGTCCCACCTCAAATCCCAGCTCGCGCAGACTGCCCGATAGTTTGAGCGCGGCTTTTTCGCCGAGCCGTCCCCCTGCGGTGATGAAATCGCCGGTGATGATACGTCCCCCCAAAAATGTGCCGGTGGTGAGCACCACCGTTTTGGCGAAATACTGAAAGCCAGTGGAGGTTTGCACGCCACGCACGCGGTCGCCCTGTACCAACAGCCCATCCACCAACGCCTGTTTGATGTGCAAATTCGGCGCGTTTTCCAGCACATAACGGGCGTATGCTGCGTACCGTTTTTTATCTGCCTGCGCCCGCAGCGCATGCACGGCGGGACCTTTGCTTTCGTTCAGCAATCGAATTTGAATGTGGGTCTGGTCGGTGAGTTTGCCCATCCAGCCGCCGAGCGCGTCAATTTCGCGCACCAGTTGCCCCTTCGCCGACCCACCGATGCTGGGATTGCAACTCATCATGCCGATGGTGTCAAGGTTGATGGTAAGTAGCAGGGTTTTCGCTCCCAACCCCGATGCCGCCAGCGCCGCTTCGATGCCGGCGTGTCCCCCGCCGACCACAATGACATCATATTCTCGGTTCAGAAAGTCTTTGTTCATCGTTCTCGTCAGTTGTCAGTTGTCAGTTGTCAGTTGTCAGTTGTCAGTTGTCAGTTGTCAGTTGTCAGT
>CAYPUV010000167.1:0-66 GCA_964413895.1 uncultured Anaerolineaceae bacterium | reverse complement strand
TGTCATTAAAGTGACCCGTCCTGAATATAGTTTACAGTATACTAACTAACAGGACGGTAGAAATGA
>CAYPUV010000166.1:0-9107 GCA_964413895.1 uncultured Anaerolineaceae bacterium | reverse complement strand
CTGCCACACCGCCTGCACCATCAAGGGCAAGCTGGTAGACGGCGTGCTGGTAAAAATTGACGGCAACCCCTACTCTGCCACCAACCGCCTGCCCAACATCCCCTATGAAATGGATCCCGCCCAGGCCGCCCGCTTTGAAGGCAAGGTCTGCCCCAAAGGCCAGGCCGGCGTGCCGATTTTGTACGACCCCTACCGCCTGCGTAAAGTCCTCAAACGGGCCGGCAAGCGCGGCGAAAACAAATGGCAAACCATCGAGTGGGATCAATTTATTGACGAAGTCGTCAACGGCGGCAACCTGTTTAGTGAAGGCGAGGTGCCAGGCCTGAAAGACATCTGGAAACTGCGCGACCCGGAATTGGCAAAAACCCTCAAAGAAGACGCCGCCGCCGTGGCCAAAGGCGAGATGACCGTGGCCGATTTCAAAGAAAAACACAGCGCCCATCTGGATATGCTGATTAACCCCGACCACCCCGATTTTGGCCCGGTTAACAACCAGTTTGTCTTTTTAGGCGGGCGCGTAGAGCATGGCCGCAAAGAGCTAACCAAACGCTGGCTCTACGACGGCTTCGGCTCTACTAACTACTTTCTGCATACCACCATCTGCGAGCAGAGCCACCACATTGCCTACAAAATGGCCTCCGGCAAAAGCCACATGAAGCCCGACATCCTCAACACCGAATATCTTCTTTTTTTTGGCACCGGTGCTTTTGAAGCCAACTTTGGCCCGCCCGCCATGGCCGAAAAAGTGACCGATTCACTGGCCAACCGCAAAAATTTCACCATGGTTGTGATTGACCCCCGTCTGTCCAAGACCGCCGGCCACGCCGACCGCTGGGTGCCCATTAAACCCGGCACCGACGGCGCCCTGGCCCTGGGAATGATTCGCTGGATCATTGACAATGAACGCTACGATAAACGCTATTTGGAAAACCCCAACAAAGACGCGGCCAACGCCGACGGCGAAACCACCTGGAGCGACGCCTCGTGGCTGGTCCGCACCGATACCCTCACCTTCTTAAAAGCCGCAGACGCCGGCCTGACCGCCGCCGATGGCCAGCCCCCCTACGTGGTCATGACCGATTCCGGCCCCGCCCTGGCCGATACCGCCGCAAGCGGCCTTTTGGAAGGTCAGTTCGCCGTCAACGGCCTCGCTGCAAAACCCGTGTTTCAACTGCTCAAAGAGCGCGCCTTTGAATACCGCCCGGATGAATACGCTGAAATTACTGGCATAGATGCCGATGTTATTGCTGAACTGGCCACTGAGTTCACCAGTTATGGTAAAAAAGCCGTGGCCGAATTTTATCGCGGCCCGGTGCAGCACACCAACGGCTACTACAACGCCCAGGCCATCATTGCCCTCAACACCCTGCTGGGCAACGCCGACTGGAAAGGCGGCCTGGCCGTGGGCGGCGGTCATTGGCACGAGGACGGCTCGCACGGCGGCGTTTTCCCCAAAGATTCCGTCATCAAAGCTCCCGGCGGACTGCCTCACTTTGGCATCTACCTCAGCCGCGAGCGCGTTGCCTACGAAAACACCACCCTCTTTCAGGAAAACGGCTACCCGGCCAAACGCATGTGGTATCCCTTCAGCGCAGAAGTGTACCAGGAAGTCATCCCCTCCGCCGCCGACGGTTATCCTTACCCTATCAAAGCGATGCTTATTCAAAAGGGGACGCCCGCCCTGTCCTGCCCCGCCGGCGACAAAATTATTCCTATGTTGATGGACCCCAAAACCATCCCCCTGCTTATTACCTGCGATGTGGTAGTGGGCGAAACCAGCATGTACGCCGATTACGTCATCCCCGACCTGACCTATATGGAACGCTGGGGAACCCCTCACGTTCCGCCCGACGTGCTGGTAAAGGTTAGCAAAGTGCGCCAGCCCATTGTCGCACCCATCACTGAAACGGTGACGGTAGATGGCGAAGAAATGCCTATCAGCCTGGAAGCCTTCCTTATCGCCGTAGGTAAACAATTGGGATTGCCCGGTTTTGGTAAAGATGGCTTTGGCCCTGGCCTGCCCTTCAACCGGCCCGAAGACTTCTTCATAAAACTGGTCGCCAACATTGCCTGGGGCGACCACGAAGACGGGTCCGATACTGTGCCGGAAGCCTCGGATGAAGAGCTGGCCCTCTTCCGGGCAGCGCGGCATCATCTGCCAAAATCGGTTTTTGATGAAGAAAAGTGGCAAGCGGCTGTAGGCAACGACGAATCGCTGTGGCGGCGGGTGGTGACCGTCCTCAACCGGGGCGGGCGTTTTGCCCCGCTAAGCGATTCTTACGACGGCGACTATCTGAAATCAAAATTCAAAAAGACCTTCCACTTTTATGTTGAGCCGGTGACCACAGCTCGCCATCCCTTCACCGGCAAGCGATTTGATGGCCTGCCCCGCCACGAACTGCCCAAAAACGGCCTGGGCGAAGTGGCTTTTGATGAAGAGTACCCCCTGCACCTGATTACCTTCAAAGAAATCACCGGCGGGCAAAGCCGCACCATTGCCTCGTACTGGCTCAGCGCAATACTGCCGGAAAACGGCGTGTTGATAAACCGCCACGACGCCGAAGCATTGGGTATTGAAGATGGCGACCTGGTGCGGGTGGTCAGCAAAAGCAACCCCGACGGAGTGTGGAAGCTGGGCAACGGTCGTGTGCAGCCGGTGGTAGGTAAAGCCAGAGTTATCGAGGGCATGCGGCCCGGCGTGGTGGCTGCCTCGTGGCACTACGGCCACTGGTCCTACGGCGGCAGCGATGTGGTGGTTGACGGAGAGACAATTCCCGGCGACCCGCGCCGCAACACCGGCCTGTGTACCAACGCCGTCATCCGCGTAGATGACGCCACCGGCAACACCTGCCTCAGCGACCCCATCGGCGGCAGCGCCAGCTTTTACGACACGCGGGTGCGGGTGGTCAAGGCATAGTTTGCTTGTTGCTCCAACCGCAAAAAAGGGAGTACAGAATTTATTCTGCCTCCCTTTTTTGCATCCCGCGCCAATATTGGAATAAGCGGATAAAATGAGGTAAAATCCGGGGGATGAAACACCGAGTTTCTTCCCACAAAATAAGTCTGTTTTTAAGTATCTGTATTATGACGTGGCTGCTCACCGCTTGCACCGGCGAACAACCCACTTCCATCAGCCTGTCAAAAAACCTATTGACGGGAGAGGTGCAACCCCCGCTACCGGCACAATCCACAGCATGGCGATTTGGTCTTGACCGGCGGCTGGAGCCGAAAGAAGATGTGCGCCAGATAGCTTCGCTGGCAAATTGGTTGCAGCAGGAAACCGGACTGCGCTTTGAAATTCACTTTTCCCCTTCCGGTATCGGCGTGGTGGATGATTTGTGTGCGGGGCGCATTGATTTTGCCGCCGTAGGCACGGTATCATATTTGCAGGCTCATAATCTGTGTAACGCCCATATTCTGGTGCGCGGTTTGAATGTACAGAATAAAGATGTGTACCGGGCAGCCATTATTGTGCCCGCCAACAGCCTTCTGCAAGACATTACCGAATTACGCGGTCACACCTTTGCGTTCGGCGCCATCAATTCCACCCAGGGGCATTTAATCCCCCGTCTGATGCTGCAACAAGTCGGTTTAACGCCCGACGACCTGCTTTCCTACACCTTCACCGACTCTCATGCGGCCACGGCTAACGCTGTTACCAGCGGTCGTTACGATGCCGGCGCGCTGCAAGATACATTGGCCCAAGACCTGGCGGCGCGGGGATTGGTGCGTATTCTGGCCTTTTCCGCCCCCTACCCTGCCAGCGGCATTGTAGCCGGCCCAGATGTTCCCCCCAAAACCGCAGCAATGGTTCAGCAAGCCCTACTGGCTCTGGACCCTGCCGGGGATGATGCCGAAATACTGTACCATTGGGAGCGAACCGAAATGCCCCGGGGGTTTGTTCTGGCGCGGGATGAAGACTACGAAGAGCTGCGCCAGATTGCCCGCGCTATTGGACTGCTGGAGCCGTAAGATGAACCTCCTGTTGCGTCAATTAGACCGTCTGTTGCCCCGCCGCTTAACCACCCGCATTACGCTGGCGCTGGTGGTGATTGTGGTTATGGCCGGGTTAATCACCACCGGCGCTATCAATTGGCTGGTCGGTCGCAACCTGCGGGAAGAGTTGATAACTTCAGGCAAAGCCTTAACGTTAGCTTTGGGTGAAAATCTGGCGAATGCCCTGATTGAAACTGATCTAGTCACCGTTCAGGAATCGCTTGACGGCGTTGTCAGAAATAATAACGACGTGGTGTATGCTTTTGCCTTTGGCCCGGACTCTTCTATTGTTCACACCTTCCCCAAGGGCTTTCCGGCCGACCTGCTGCGCACTATTCCGGCCACCGTCGAAACTCCGGGCGAAGGGGTATTGCTGCGCACCGAGCAGGGGTTGGTGCGCGATTTTGGTTATCGTCCGCTGGATGGGCTGCCCGCCGAAGTACATCTGGGCATTAGCCAAACCCGCATCGGCAGGGTGCAGGCACAAGTTACCAGTTTTGTGTTTCTGCTGACCGTTGTCGGCTGTTTGGCGGCGGCAGTTGTGGCATATGGTTTTGGGCGGATGGTTACCTTTCCGCTCACCGAATTGACTCGCCGTGTGAAGCGGTTGGGCAGCGGGCATCTTGATGAACGTATTGACCTGCCGCCCGGCGACGAGGTAGGCGACCTCGCTTCAGCCTTCAACCAGATGGCTACGGAAATTCAAACCGCCATTCATCACCTGCAGCTTTCTGAAGCCGGTTACCGGGATTTGCTCACGGCTGCCGGAACCGTCGGCGAAGGGATTGCCCTGATTTGCGACGAGGATGAAAACGAAGGCACATTTCTGTTCGTTAATGAAGCATTTGCTCACTTGGCGGGTTTTCAGCCCGCTGCATTGGTGGGGGTGAACGCCGCCAGTATCCTGCACCCCGATTCACTCGCCGCCGTGCGCCGCAACTGGCAATCTATTCGTGCCGAAAATAGCCGCTCGCCCTACGAATTAACCCTGATAGACCGGAACACTCAGCCCCACATTCTGGAAACCACCGGCACGATGATTGAATATCAGGGCAAACGGGCGTTGGTTTGGTTTACCCGCGACATCAGCGAGCGCAAAGCCCGCGAGCGCGAACTGCGTCGCCGCAACCGCGAGTTGACCGCCCTGAACGCGGTGGCATCGGCGGTGAGCGAGCCGTTGCCGCCGGACGAAATTTTAAATCGTGCCCTGCGCCAAGTCTTGACCGCCTTGAATCTGAAAATCGGCTGGATTTTTATCCGTACTGCCGATGGCAGCACCCGATTAGCCGCCAACCACGGGTTGAGCACCGAGGCTGCCACCTTTTCCTTCCCCGATTGTGCCTGCGGCAAAGTATTAAATGACGGCACGCCAACCGTGGTCACTGCGCCCAACGTCAATTGCGCCATTCAATATACCGCCATTGCCTCGGCGCAACCCATCACCCATCACGCCACCGTGCCGTTGCGCGCGCGTGGGCAAACCGTGGGGGCGTTGAGTGTCGCCACCCATTCGTCCAAAGCATTTGACACCTCAGAAATCGCGCTATTGGCAACGGTGGGGCAACAAATTGGTGTGGCACTGGAAAATGCCCGGCTGTGGGAAGAAGCGCGCCGGCGCGAGCAAACGCGGAGTGAATTACTCAAGCGTACCATCAGTGCGCAAGAAGAGGAACGCCGCCGCATTGCCCGTGAATTACACGACGGCATCGGGCAGTCACTCAACGCGTTGGTATTTGGCTTGAACACCGTGGATGCCTCGTTAAAGCAGTCACCGGAATTAGTTTCCGCTTATGTGAGCCGGTTGAAAATTTCCGTCAGTGATACCGTAAAAGAGTTGCAAAACATTATCTATGACCTGCGCCCCAGTTTGTTGGATGACTTGGGATTGGTTATGGCATTACGCTGGTATGCTCAGGAGCGGTTGCAAACACGCGGGATTCAGGTAATATTTGATATTCCCCGGCAGATACCGCGGATGCCGCTGGAAATTGAAACCGCCCTCTTTCGCATCGGTCAGGAAGCGATAACCAACATCAGCAAACATGCTCAAGCGCAACAGGTTGCCATCTCGCTGCAAATCGAATCCAAACAAGTGCGCTTGTGCATCAGCGACGATGGCATCGGTATTCAATTGGACCCAACCTTGACCGACCGGGGCAATCGGGGTGCTTGGGGGTTGCTGGGTATGCGGGAACGCGCTGAACTATTGGGCGGCACACTGACCATTGAGAGCAACCCCGCACAAGGTACACATCTGTGCGTCACACTGCCACTGGGAGATAACAACGTATGATTCGCATTCTTATTGCCGATGACCATGCCATCTTGCGAGCCGGTATCCGCGCCCTGTTGCAACTGCACCCCGATTTTGAGGTGGTGGGCGAAGCCGCTAACGGGCAAGAGGCATTAGCCCAAACCCAGAAACTCACTCCCGACGTGGTTTTGATGGACATCGGAATGCCGGGGATGGATGGCTTAGCCGCCACCCGCGCCATCATCGCCGCGCACCCCCACATACGAGTGCTCATCCTGACCCAGCACGAAAACCGAGAATACGTACTGCCCGCCCTCAAAGCCGGTGCCGCCGGGTACGTCCTCAAACGCGCGCCCGACGACAGTCTGATTCAGGCTATCCGCGCCGTTTATACCGGGCAAACCTACACCGACCCACGCATCAGTGACGTACTGGTAGATGATGTGCGCCGTCGGGCTGAGGGTGCGCCGCCCGACCCCTTTGACACACTGACAGGGCGTGAACGCGAAGTGCTGACTCTGTTGGCACAGGGCAAAACCTATAAACAAGTTGCAGAAACACTTTTTATCAGCGTCAAAACCGTAGATTTTCACCGTACCAATTTGATGCGTAAACTAAACCTCTCCAATCGTTCCGAATTAACCCGCTTTGCCATCCAACGAGGGTTAATCAACTGACCCGCATCCATTCGCACAACTTCAAAAACCAGGTAGTGGTCAAACTGTAAGTGATGAAGGCTGTCATTGCGAGCGGAGCAAAGCAATCTCCGGCTCGCAAACACGGAGATTGCTTCAGCCCTGCGGGCTTCGCAACGATACATCACTTACCTTTGTCCCACTACCAAAAACTATTTTCGTTGTAGGGACAGAACACTGCTCTGTCCCTACGTTGTTTTGAGTGTACGTACCCCCAAAATGCCGATTGATTTTGCACTAGGATTTTCCCCAGGGTATTTCCCGGGGTCTCCCCGGTTACGTTTGCTTTCCGTTTTTGTTAAGCTTGTAATGTACTTCACCATTGCTTGGAATGGGGATTGCCGACGTGTGCGGTGTCCTGATTCGTGCATTTTCATCTCTCGAAATTCAACAAAGGAAAGGAGAAACACAATGACTCCAGCCAAAAGCTCAAGTACCGGCTTTCTTCAAACCGAAGAGTCGCGCCGGTCTTTCTTGGGCAAGTTCGCCAGTAGTGCCGTTTTTGCCGGACTGGTTGCCCCGGCGGTATTGGGGAAGACGGAACCAGTAGCCGCCGCCCCACCAACCGCACCCGAAAATCAGGTCACGCCGGTGATAGACCTGCCCGAAGCCGTGACGGGTGAACATCCCATCCAACGGATGATGGAAGACCTGCAACGCGCTTTGCAAAAACCGGTTGACCAACGCAAGTGGGCAATGGTCATTGACCTGCGCAAATGCGTGGGGTGTAATGGGTGTACCATCGCTTGCATCACCGAAAACAAACTTCCGCCCGGTATGGCGTACCGTCCGGTACTCACCGAAAATCGCGGCACATATCCTCATGTCGCTCGACAGTTTATCCCCCGCCCCTGTATGCAGTGTGAAAATCCACCTTGTGTGCCCGTGTGCCCGGTTGGTGCCACATGGAAGCGTGCCGATGGCATTGTGGCAATTGATTACGACCAATGTATCGGCTGCCGCTATTGCATCACTGCCTGCCCCTACTCGGCACGTTCATTCGATTCCGGTTACTTTTACGGTGATTTTGAAGGCGGCGAACGGCAACCGTACGAACTGCTCCCCTCACCGGAATATGATGAAGACCGTGTTCGCGCCGAAGGAGGCTCGCCCATCGGCAATGCTCGCAAATGTACTTTCTGTGTCCATCGCCTGGAACGGGGAGAACTGCCAGCATGTACGCTCACCTGTATGGGACGCGCCACCTATTTTGGTGATATGAGTGACCCCAAAAGCCTGGTATCTGAACTCATCGGACAGCCCAATGTGATGCGGCTTAAAGAAGAGTTAGGCACGAACCCGAAAGTATTTTATCTAACCTAAAAAGGAGCGCGATGATGACTATAAAAGATACAGCCCTGTCGCGGCGTAATTTTCTGAAAATAGGCGGTGCAACCGCCGGTAGCATCGCTGCCCTGGGTGCGTTGGGAACCGGATTTAAGAGCGTAAGCGCCGCCGAAGCCAAACGCCGTTTACAAGCTGAAACAAAAACCGCCTACACCGCCTGCGTGATGTGCCCATCCGAATGCGGGTTAGCGGTCAACATCCAAAATGGCGTTCTGTCAACAATTTATGGCAATCCTCATGCTCCCTATAACTCCGGCACAGCTTGCGCCAAAGGGGCATCAGGATTACAGATGGTGTATAACGCCAACCGCATCAAATACCCGATGATTCGCGTCGGCGAGCGCGGCGAGAGTAAATTCAAGCGTGTTTCGTGGGACGAAGCCATCAGTTTCATTGCCGATAAACTATTGAAAATCAAACAGGAATACGGTCCCGAATCGGTGATTATGGATGCCGGCGACGTGACCGACCGCAACCCGTATTGGTATCTGTTCCGCGCCTTCGGCACACCGCACACCGTGGAACACGGCGCTATTTGCGATACTCCCCGTCGTCACGGGCCCAAACTGATGCTTGGCGGTAAACGGATTGAGCCGGACGTTATGCGTCCGGTATTGGTACGCCAACCTGACGGTAGTTTGAAAAATGATTACAGCTATCGCTCCCGGCTCATCGTTTATGCCGGTTGGAACCCCTTCACCGCCACGCGCATCAATTACGAATCGCGCGGGACAGTGGAAGCCAAACTGAGCGGTGCAAAAATCGTGGTCATTGACCCGGCTTTCTCCAACACCGCCTCTAAAGCCGACCAGTGG
>CAYPUV010000165.1:0-9158 GCA_964413895.1 uncultured Anaerolineaceae bacterium | reverse complement strand
GCATCAGTGGCTTCCAGGTTTTGTACCATAAACCCAGAAGTGTATGTGAACTTACCCTGAGCAAAGGAAACCACACCCACAACTAATATAACAAGCAACACAAGTCCAAGAATTCTTGCTAGTTTCATAAATTTTCTCCTTATCGCTTTATCGCTCTTATGGTTTTGAACCATTGTATTAAAATAAGACGCATTTTTCAATAATCCGATACGATTAATTCCATAAACACGTATATTTTCACCGCAGTTAAATCAAATTTTGCTCAACTGCAACAAAAATGCTGAAATATCTTCGTTTTGCTGGAACATCTTTTGTTACAACTGCTCACGCGCCAACCACCACCCCATCTTTGATGGTCACACCGGAAAGAACGATGGCTTCATAACCAATCCATACATCGCTCTCCCCCCAACTATGAATTTTTGTTTCTGAACCGTATGTCTCTTTGCCGTCAAATACACTGGGTATTTTCGCCGCATATCTTTTGTGAATTTCCGAAGTATCGGTTCAAACATATTTCAAAAACACATCATCATCTCATTAGTTTTCTCTTTAAGAGTGAGGCCATCACATCGCCACTTGAGTTTTTTTTAGTTAATCCCAAAATTATTATTGCCCAGAAAATCTCAAAGACAATTAATAGTATCCGCGCCAATAGTGCAATCACGACTGCAATAGGTGACGGAACCAGTGTCGTCAACAGCAAACTCAACCCCACCTCTGTAACACCGAGGTTACTGGGAAAAAAAATCAGAGCGGTGGACACAACCCCCACAATGCTCCAACAGCCAATCAGAAACGGGATATTCACAGCGGGAATATCGGCAATAATATTACCAACGCTGTATAACACCAACCCTCCCAGAAACCATGCAAAAACATATGCCATAATCCATTGTATGATATTCCACAATTGAAGGGTCGGGGGTAAATCTACACCGGCTTTCTCTAACAAAAACCGCAGTGTTTTTGGGTAGAGTAAGATTGCACCAACGATGGCAAATGCCGCAAACCAACCGTACCCCACGCCATAAGTTGCCATAATCGACACTGCAAAAATCAAACTGATAATTATTCCGGAGATCATCATGACCAGTAATTCTATCCCACTGGCAACCACCGTAAGTTTTGAACTCACGTTTTCTTGTTTGTAAAGCACCATCCGGCTGGCAACATACCACACTGTTCCGGGTAATCGTCGTGCCAAGTGTGATACCAAATACACTCGCAGGTGCGTTAATAACGAATGCTTGCCGCCTACGGCATTCATCATCCACGCCCAAATGAGCGCAACTACCAGCAGATCTATCGTGAAAACGACAAATGACAACACAAGCGCAGTCCAATTAATATCCCAATTGTATGACAATAATATCTGGCGTTGCGGATAAATCAGTACACCCAAAATCCCCAAGGAAAGAAAGATTGTTCCAACACCAAAAATTATTTGAAGCGTGCTTTTTGATTGCACTGTCCGTTTAATAAATGCCATAATTATTTTTGCGGCGTACAAATAAATACAAAATGATTCGTCCAATTCAGTGGCGTCACCGATGCTATTAACAAACGGATGATCTTGTTGGGACGTTTGAGATACCACAAGAAATCTTCGCCGGTTTTAGGCGCAACAACTTCGCCATATCCAACCGTTCGCTCAATCTTCAATCCCGCATCCGTCAAAATGGATTCCCACACTTTGCGGGTGGCATATCGTTGCAACGGTTGCCCATCATCAAAAATATCCCCGGTGCGGCGTACATTTCGGATGTTGTCCATCAGCCCAAATGTATTGGGTAAATAGCACACACGTTTTTCCACCGGGTCTCAGACCCGTGCGATTTCTTTCGCCCCTTGAGGAGGGTGCATATAATGCTCCAAGCTGCCAATGTGGGTCACAAAATCGACACTCGACGATTTTATAGCAAGTCGCTTCCCATCAGCCACCCATCATCCTGCCAATGGTTCCATATTTGCCCCCTGCACCACACCATCATATGAAAAGTCGGTGCCGAATGCGTGCAATCCCTGCTGCATTGCCAATGCTATCAGTCACCCTACTCCACATGAAATATCTACCAGCGACTGCCCCGGTGTCGGTTCAATGCTCCAAGCCGCCATTTATATAGCGCATCCTGATGCAGAATTCTCGCATCAGAATAAATATTATCATATGCGGCACGGATATCGTGCGTTGTTGTCATACCTTTGTGTCTAATTTCCAGCATAACATATGCTGCCTTTCTATTTGGTTCGATGTGCAGTCACCACTAGCAACGGTCCTTTGTCCAAAAATCCGGTAAGGTAAAAAAATGGTGCGGATATTAATCGGCTAACAGGATGGTTAAGTATCCACAGTATCCCCTGACGCACAGATTTCTGAATGCCCTTTTCAACCATCCAAAACCGTAAACTCAATGAAAAAACTAGATAGCTGGCAGAACCAAAAGACTTATTCTTAATTTGAAACCCTGATTTTCTTAACATATTGGATAAATCTTCCGGCGAAAAAACATAAAGATGACGGGGTGCATCTAACCCCGCCCAAAAACGTCCAAAAATCTTTGCTTGTAAGCTATCGACATTTGGCACACGAATTACTAACAACCCATCAGGCTTGAGAATACGATAGATTTCATCTAAGGTTTCTTGTGGATTATGTACGTGTTCTAACACATCCCACATTGTTACAACGTCAAAAAAATTTCCCGAAAATTGAGCTTGCTCAAGTGTACCAACAAAGATATCAGCATTTGTTTTTTGAAAAGCAATAGTAGCTGCATGGTCGCTGGGTTCCACACCATAAAGCTCCCATTTTCCCCGAGCACGCATTCCCTCCAAAAACACCCCAGTAGCACACCCCACATCTAATACTCGCCCATTTTTTTTGTATTTAGTAACAAAACGAACACGTTTAGCTATACCATATTTAATTGCTTTCTGAAATAGCCATGATGTTTTCTGCTCTTCTTTGGTTTCATACGGTTCATAATTCTCCGGATAATGTTGGCTCATTTCTGCTATAGACGGACGCGGGTTTTGATAGATCAATCCACATTGACGACATTTCACCAGGGTGGCAAAGACGTCTGGTCTTTCCAACAAATAATCCGGAAGGGTGTACAATTCTGAAAATTCTGTACTTCCACAAGAATTACACCGAACGGTTTCCATAAATGTATCCTTTTGAATATAATTCCGAGCTGCGCCAACCATCCACCCATCCATGGAATAGCGGTAGCAATAGTGCGTGCCTGGCGGACAGAATGTCTCGTGTACCAATCACAATGGTGCGGATGCTCGATAGCATAAACATCAATGCTCGGTTTGCACGCACGGTGTGAAGCTTATAAAATCGTATCTGGTTTCGGATTTTCCAATACCGTGTGGCGGGCGAATCCTTTCCCGCACTGCGAGACACTTTGTGCCACATCACGGCATTGGGTACGGCAATAATGCGAAAGCCTGCCTGCCGGACGCGCCACATCAAATCCACATCTTCGCCATACATGAAAAATGTGGGGTTGAACAATCCAATAGTTTCAAACACATTTCGGTGGATGAGCACACCGCATCCACTGGCAAAATCCACAGAAATTGGTGGGAGTGGCGCATTCGGTGCAGGCTTGTTTTTCAGCAACCCGCGCGTAAACAGCGTACCCGGAATGCATTTGTCACCTAGATACCACACCCGTTCCGGTTCGTCAAAATACCGGATCATCGGGGCATACACATAAGCATGCAATTCAGCGTGCGCGCGGCGCATATCCGAAAAGAATGTGGCAGAAATGATGGTATCATTGTTTAAAATGAATATCCACTCGGCGGATTTTCTCAGTGCCGTGTTGATACCAATATTGTTGGCAACCGCAAAACCCAGATTTTCGGTATTTTCAATGATGGTGACGGTTCCGTCAAATGCCTGTCGGATGGCCGAAGCAGATCCATCGTGAGAGCCATTGTCCATCAGAATGATATTTTGCGGGACAATGCCAGCATCTATCACGGATTTTATGCAAGCGATGGTATCATCTTTTAAATTCCAGTTTACAATTACAGTAAAAATGTTTTCCATAGATCAATATGGCACAAAAATTAGAAAAACCACACCCAACCATTAATCGAATATTGTTTGTTTCCGGGCGAGAAGTTGACTACACCCGAAACGATGTAATCATACGCGCCTTGTCTCAAATAGGCAATGTGGATGTTGTTGGTGGAAACGGGCGCGGGTCAATCGTATGGCGGAGTATCGGTTTCACCATCAAAGCACTATGGCTATACATTACCCGACATTATGATGTGATTGTGGTGGGTTTTTATGGTCATTTGCTAATGCTTCCGCTAGGCTTCCTAACCCGCAGACCAATACTTTTTGATGCATTTCTATCCACCTATGATACGCTCTGCGATGATCGCCGACGATATTCCGGTGATTCATTGGTGGGTAAACTCGCATTTTGGCTCGATAAAACAGCGAGTCATTTTTCTTCTGCGGTGCTGCTTGATACACCACTGCATGCACGTTATTTTATCGAAACATTCGACCTCCCCGCCGAAAAAGTGTTTTCGCTCCCTGTGGGATGCAATGAGCAGATATTCTATCCTCAACAGGTTCCCCGCAAGATTAAAAATATCACTACCGTGCTTTTTTACGGAACATATTTACCATTGCATGGCACCGATGTCATTGTAAATGCTGCCGCCCGGTTATCCTATGAATCTATTCGATTTAAGTTAATTGGCAATGGGCCAATGTACGCAGATACCATTCAACTTGCTCAAAGCCTTCAGCTTGAAACCATTGATTTTCTGCCGCCAACTTCATTGGAAGAGCTGGCGACACACATTGCTACCGCCGATATTTGCCTGGGAGGACATTTTGGCACCAGTCTTAAAGCAGCCAGAGTCGTTCCGGGGAAAATTTACCAGATACTTGCGATGGCTCGCCCGGTTGTGGCAGCATCATCTCCAGCGAATATGGCATTTTTAACCCACAATCACACGGCTATGCTTTGCCCCGCAAACAATCCGGATGCATTGGCCGAAGCCATTCTCACCTTGCATCAAAATCCCACTGCACGTGATAATATTGCCGCCGCCGGGCACAAACTTTTTCAAGCTATGTTTAGTGAAACCACCATCACAGCGGAGTTGCAGGAAATTCTTTCTCACATTACACAATTGTAATGCTATCACATCACAGTGAGCGTAGAATTGCCTCAAACTCAGTGACTGAGTCGTCCCAATTATATTGTGTCACCGTCTGCATACCGTTTTTCCCCAACATTTGCGCCAATTCCGGGTTGTTCAACAGCATCAAAATTGCATCTGCCAATGCATCGGGGGTACGCGGCGGAACTACCAAGCAGTTTTCGCCATCTCGCGCAAAATCACGAACTCCCCGCGAATCGGTCAGCACAACGGGTGTACCATACGCCATCGCCTCAAGCGGGGGCAATCCAAATCCTTCTGCCCAAGACGATGAGACAAATATGTCCGCCGATTGATACAATTCTCCCAATTCTTGCAGTGATGGAGCATGGTAAAATTGATGGGGCAGTGATGTGTCGAGTGAAAGCTCATCTTTTGAAACAATGATGAACCGGAGGGGATGGATGGTTTTTTGATGAATAATTTCTGCCGCACGCAAAAAATCTGCCAGCCCTTTTCTGGGTCTGGCATCGCCTATATACAAAATTCGGATGCGGGTATCGTGCCGATGCGGAGGCACATCAAATGTCACAGGATGCGAGATACCGAGCTTCAGCACCTCTGCTCGGACACCCGTATTTTTTTCAACACTCTGTCGCCCCGCATCGGAAATGGTCAAAACTTTCTCGAACCACGCCGGAGCGCGTTTCAGTAAAAACTGTTCAACCGGGCGGTCTGCGAACATTTCAGCGTAATCCATATACAACCAGATCGTATGTGGTGTGCGGTGCATAATCTTCGCCAGTATCATAGGGATGACAGTGGGAGTGTGCGTGGCAATTAACACATCAGATGGCGGCACGGCACGCGCCATAGACAGTGACACTGCCCCAAAACGGACAATATTTCGCTGTGATGAGAGCGGTATTTTGCTTTGGATGACGGTGACGCTCGCGCGCAGTTTCGTCTGTTGTACAGGGTCAACCATCCCACCCGGTACAACTACAAAGATGTGATGGTTGTTATCCGCCAGTCTGTTAGCGTATTCCACAATAGCATTTACGCCGCCGGAAAACGTTAAAGACGATAACATAAAGGTGATGTTCATCCTGATTCACCACAATTCATAAATGCGCACGCCATCCTGGGCATACAGCAATTTCGGGGCGAGGGTGGTTTCCAATTTTGCAGGGTCAATCGGGGAAGCATCTTCCTGCCACACGCCGCCGCGCTGCTGACCGATATAGACATAATTGAAACCCTGTTGCATGAGTGCGGATGCCGTTGCCACCGGGCGTGTGTTCAATTGTTGCGAAATCCGGGACAAATTATGAATTGTTGCAACATATGCCGGGTTCGCCCGTTCAGAATTATATACCATCGGCGGGACAAATGTCTCGCGGCCGGTGAGGTACGGTATCCACCAACCGGCGTCGGTTGCCACCACGCTGGTTTCCCCATAAGCCATACGATTGTTCACCACAAATTTTGCCGACGATGGCACGTTTTCTTTCAGCCAATGTATGGCACGCAAGTCGGCGGAGGTGACAAGCACATTTTGGCGCTGAATTATTCGCAGCTGCCGGGTGCTTCCGAAAAGTGTTACCGCCAAAATCATAACCAGCGCAACCCACGAAACGACGGATACTCTCCCCTCCCCCAGCTTGAACACCCGCGCCAGAAATTCACCACTCAACACCGAGAATATCAGATACGTTGCGATGAATATTGCAAAGTTGGTGACCACTCCGGTTCCCGGTAATCCCAAAAAGAGCGGATTCGCGATGAGCAGCAACCCAATCCACCACCCACCGAGGATGATGATTCCGCGTTTTCTTGCCCACCCGCCGAGCATCAGTCCTGCCCAGCCGGAAAGGACCACCCAGGGCGGTAGCACTTCAAACAGATTCCCCATGGCGTTGTGAATTTTATTGATGTAGGTGATGTTACTGCCATTCGTGGCAATTGTTTCACTGACCACCCACAATCGGCTGCCAACCAGTTCGATGATTCTGGAGGCGGCTATCAGCACAGAGAGTGCACCCATTGCCGCCAGAGAGATCACATTTGGGGTGATTGTTTTCAATTGCCAACGAGAAATTGCCCAGTGCACCACCGTCGCCGCGAGCAGAAACGCGCCGAAAAACAATATGACGCGGTAATGGGTCAGCATTAATCCTGCCGTTACCGTGCCACCAACCAGCGTCAGTCTCGCATCGAACTTGTTTCGGCGCAGCAATTCCCACGTCAACACCATCAACACCGGGAGCAAGATTTGCCCTGCCAATTGGGTGTACCGTCCCCAATTGACATAGTACATCGGGTATTTTGATAACAATCCGGTAATCAATGCCGCAAACACGCCTACCCAAGCATTACCACCGAAACGTCGCCCCAGTAGATATGCCATCAATACCGCTGCGGTATTCAATATTTGCCCAAAGAAGATTACACTTTTAGGCACGTTCAATCCAGTTAGCCAATGGAATATCGCCACCATTGTATGAAATCCAAAATGATAATTAAGACTCTTCAATGGCGCATAGGGTTCCCAATTGGTCACAATCCGACCATTATCCACAATAAGTTGGCTGATAACCGTGTGATGATACGAATCTGCCCACAATGGAATATCAACACCTCTCACCACCTGTAAACGCACAATCAATGACAGCAAGAGAATCCCGACAAACGTCAGCACTGTGGGGGTGGTAATTGATGAATAGAGCGCTTGTTTCAACGCAGGCATACCTCGCCAGAGTTTACGCCGAATTTCAACGATTAGCCATATTGTTAATGTGCCGTAAACGCCCCAAACAATTGGCGAGGACAAAACTACCGGCGAAAAGCGCAGCCATTGCATCGCCACGGGAATTATCCCCAGGCTGATGCCCACCGCCACGGCTCCCCATTCGATGGGGTCTAACGTCAACTGTGGACGCAACCACAACAAAACAACTCCACCCGGAACAAACAACAATATCAACGATGCCAATCCGGCGGGGATGCCACTCAATATTCGCTGTATCAAATTCACAACCATCAACCAGCGATTATAATTTAAGTGAAACGCTAACTGCGCATCAACAGGAACACCGTTTTCATACGCCGCACCATCCACATAACGGCTCAACACATCCGCATATAATCGCGCTTGCACATCATCGCTGGTTTGCAAGGTAAAATAGTAGTATTGATGCCGCGAATTCGGCAATGGCAGAAATTTAAAATACAGATATTCCCCCTCCGAAATATCAGATACCGTTACCGTAGTGCGACGCAATAATTTAGCATCCTCGGTGGGAGCATCATACACGCTTAAGGTAAACTGTTGCCCTCGCAAAGCTTCCGGGTGCTGAAGTTTTATCCCCACCCCCTGCAAGCCACTTTGCCGGGCGACAATTGTCTGCCCGATGGTGGAATCGGGGGTTAAAGCCGCATCCAAAACCTGTGAGGCATTTGGTTGGGTGGGGTAAATCCAGTCACCACGATTTAACCACCACAGCAACCCAACCCCCACCATCACCATCAAAACAATCCCCCCCCACAACAACTTCGATGAAGATGTTGTGGACGGCTTCGGCTCCATCGGCGAAACTGCGGTTGTTTGCGTTGTCATCTCTTCAAACTGGGCCATTCCTCATCCTATAGCCAACTTTTATGGTTCAATGCGAGTTGTCCACACCACTATCATCTCATCTTCATATTTCGGCGACGAGAATAACGATGTCAAAGTTTCCTGAATAGTTAAACTATCTTGCGGCGATAATACATTTTTATGCAATATCACGTATGTAACTTCCACTTCAAGCACCTCATTCCGCCCCGAAGCTAAAATCTCTGGCGGAAACCGATACGGTTCTGTATCGCCATAAATCCGCGCCCGAAGTTCATGCAAAAACGGATTATCAAACAACGATAGCACTTTTTTGGGGTGCGAGAAATATATCCCCCCACAATAGGGCGTTGATGGACCGTTTGATAAATCATAAACAGTTCTACCTGAA
>CAYPUV010000164.1:0-9160 GCA_964413895.1 uncultured Anaerolineaceae bacterium | reverse complement strand
GTTCAATGGGCAAGGAAAACAGAAGTCAACCTGGAACCTTTTTTGCAATTGGACACCACAGAACTGAAGAAAATAGCCCGTCTGTTGCTTGAACTGTCACATTTGAAAGCAGAAGGTCACTCCCCTACCCCAGCCCAAATGGCTGTGATTTTGCAGCATTTGCACACTAAAAATCTTGACCTGCTAGAAGCGGTCAGAGGCGGCCTCATGGTTCATTTTAGTGGTGGGGGGTTGGAATACGAGCGGTTTTTACTCAAAGAAGACGGGCGCGTCCCCAATCATAAATACGAAAGCAAGAAACTCGATGATCATTGAACAACTCACCGTTGGCCCGGTTGCTGCTAATTGCTATATCTTGGGATGTGAGTCCACGCATAGCGGCGTTGTCATCGACCCTGGCGACGAGGCCCCGCGCATTTTGCGCACAATCGAGCGATTGCAGTTGAAAATCGCGTGGGTTTTGCTCACGCATGCCCATTTTGATCATATATCTGCGGCTAAAGTTGTGAGCGAAACAGTTTCCGCGCGATTAGCGCTACACGAAGAAGACCTTCCCCTACTCCGGGCCGGCGGAGGAGCGACATTTTTTGGCTTGCCGACACCACCATACAAAGCGCCTGATGAGTGGGTAGACGAAACAACCCGCTTTCGCTTTGGCGAGTATACCGCAGCGGTTTTGTTTGTTCCTGGCCACTCACCCGGACACGTTGCGTTTTACGTGCCTGATGCCCACGCTGTCTTTACGGGAGATACGCTATTTGCCGGCAGTATTGGGCGCACCGATCTACCCGGGAGCGACTATGAAACACTCATTGACAGTATTTCGCATCAACTCATGGTACTCCCTGATGACACACTTGTGTATCCGGGACACGGACCCCGTACCACAATTGGCAAGGAGCGCGTGAGCAATCCGTTCCTCTGACATACTCCCACGACTAAAGGTCGTGGGCTTTACGGGCTGGATTCGTAATTAGCGTGACACCTACAAATGCTCCGTCAATTACCCTTTACCACAGCACAGCTCAAAATAATTACGCAACAACACCCCACCCCATTTTATCTGTACGATGAGGCAGGCATCAGAGCAACGGCGCGTCAACTGCGAACAGCATTTGCCTGGAACGAGGGGTTCAGAGAATTTTTCGCCGTCAAAGCGACACCCAATCCACATGTTTTGAAAATTTTGCAAGAAGAGGGCTTCGGCGCGGATTGTAGTTCACTGCCTGAGTTGCTGCTGGCAGAGAGCGCCGGCATTGTTGGCGAAAACATTATGTTCACTTCCAACAACACCCCTGCTGAGGAGTTTCGGCAGGCCAGAAAACTGGAAGCGATCATCAACCTTGATGACCTGAGGCATCTTTCATTTTTGGAGAAACACGCCGGATTGCCCCCTATTATCTCGTTTCGATACAATCCAGGTGCGCTCAAACAAGGCAACACCATCATTGGGCGTCCAGAGGAATCAAAATTCGGCGTAACCCGCAACCAACTTTTTGAAGGCTACCGAACTGCCAGAGACAAAGGCGTTGCTCGTTTCGGCATTCACGCAATGGTTGCCTCCAATGAACTTGACCCGGCGTATTTCATTGAAACGGCAAACATTCTTTTGCGGTTGATTGTTGATTTGAGTCGTGCCCTGGACATTACCTTTGAGTTTGCCAACTTGGGTGGCGGCATCGGGATACCCTATCGCCCAGATGAGGCTCCCCTTGATTTGCAAACCGTGAGTGACGGTATTCAGCAAGCGTATCAGTCAACTATCGCCGCAAATCTTTTGCCCCCGCTAAAAATTTTTATGGAATGTGGACGTCTGATCACTGGGCCACACGGCTATTTGGTAGCACGAGTGCGACACGTGAAACATAGTTACAAAACGTTTGTCGGACTTGATGCAACCATGGCGAATTTGATGCGTCCGGCCCTGTACGGCGCGTATCACCATATTACCGTACCGGGGAAAGAAAATACATCCAAAGATACGTGGCAGCAATGCGATGTGGTCGGCTCGCTATGTGAAAATAACGATAAATTTGCAATTGACCGCATTCTACCTCCACTTGAGCCGGGAGACCTGCTCATCATTCACGATGCGGGGGCCCATGGGCACGCGATGGGGTTTAATTACAACGGCAAGCTCCGTTCCGCCGAGCTTCTTCTGCGCGAGCATGGCGACGTTCTATTAATCCGACGGGCGGAGACAATAGACGATTATTTTGCAACGCTACAGATCGGCGCAGCGTTTTCACGCCCCCTCCCCAACACGGCCGGGTAAATCGGCTTCTTTGACCAGGCGGGGGATAATATTTTCCCAATGCACCGCCATTAAATGCACCCCGTGGATGCCTGTTGTGCGTTTAAGTTTGTTCAACGTTTCTAGCGCAATTGAAACGCCAACTTCTTGTTGCGCCTCCGCATCGCCTGCCGAGTCTATTTTTTTGAGAATTTCCGGCGGGATGGTTATTCCTGGCACCTTCTCATCCATAAAATGAGCCATCTGCCTGCTTTTTATGGGGGTGACTCCGGCTAAAATATAAACCTTATCCAGCAAATTGCGTTTGTCCAGTGCTTCGAGCCATTCGACAAAGCGGTTATAATCAAAGACAGGTTGCGTTTGGATAAATTGTGTGCCAGCGTTGATTTTTTTCTCTACACGAATGGCTTCAAATCGGGACGGCACGCCAAAAGGAGAAGATGCAGCACCCAGGAAATATTGTGGCGGTGTTTTAATTCTCCGCCCGTCCAAATATATTCCCTCATCTCGCATTCGCCGCAGCATCCACAGAATTTGAATGGCATCCATATCGAACTGGTCTGGCTTGGTCATTGGCCCCGGCCCAAAGCGATGATGGTCGCCGCTGAGGCACAAAATATTGCGAAGGCCCAACGCCGCTGCTCCCACGGCGTCTGATTCCAACACCACGCGGCTGCGGTCACGCGCTTGAAGCTGCATTACCGGCTCTAACCCTGCTTCCAAACAGATTTTGCTAGATGCTATGCTGCTCATCCGCGCCGAAGCCGATGCGTTATCGGTGAAATTGGCAGCAACAATGCAATTTTTAAGCAAATCCACTTTCTTTAATATGGCGCTTCCAGAGGCGCTCAGCGGGGGAGCAATTTCTGCCGTGGTCACAAACATTCCCTCTCGCAGCGCCGCTTCCAGGCTGGAAAGGGGAGTTTGATAGGCGGGCGGGTGGTAGAGTGCATCGCCTTGCCACCAATCCGGTTGCCGGAGATCATAGAAAAAACCATCCCAATCTTGCTTGAATTTTTTGCGGTTGAAGAACAGGTCTTTTAGATGCGGCTTTTTGTTGCGCGCGCGCCAATGTCTTAATGTATCTAACCACGTTTCGTGCCCCACGCGAGAGCCATCAAGAGGCGCATTCACCTCCAGCAGCTTGTTTAAATGTCCCAGTTTCTCGGAGCGTTTGTAAATCATATACCAGGTGCAAGGGCGCGATGAGTCAACTTCACAAGCTTCTGGGGTGGCACCGCCGCACAATCCATTGCGTAGTCCTTTGGGACACGTCATCGGGCATACATACGCGGTTTCTTGCAAAATACAATTGCCGCACATTCTGCAACCAAATAGTATCCCTTTGATAGATTTTTCTACGCTGGTGAACAGTTCCACTGGAATTGAATCTCGTTCTAGTGGTTTAAATGGCGGCTGGTAACGTGGGGGAGAGAAAATCGCCATAGATGATTCTCCTAGATATTTATTTTGCACGGTGAAATAGTTACCACCTACCTAAAACTGACGCCGGGGACGGTACTGAATTGCCTCTGCAATGTGCTGGGGGGCAATTGTTTCGGCGTCAGCCAGGTCGGCGATGGTGCGCGCAAGTTTTAAAATGCGATGATAGGCACGCGGGCTAAGGTGGAGCTGCTGCATTGCTGATTTCAGCAGGTTTTGCCCGGCGCTGTCTACCTGACAAAATTGGCGTACCTCACCTGGACCCATATCGGTATTGGTTTGTAGTGGCGTGCCCGCAAAACGACGACGCTGAATTTCGCGCGCCGCCTCTACGCGCGCCCGAACGTCGGCGCTCGGTTCACCCGTGCGCTGGTCAGACAGTTTTTCAAAGGGGATGCGGGGGACGTTCACGTGAATATCAATGCGATCCATCAAAGGCCCCGAAATGCGTTTTTGATACCGTTGCACCTGTGAGATAGAGCAAGTACACTCTTTCTCCGGGTCACCATAGTAGCCACAGGGACAAGGATTCATCGCTGCCACCAGCGTGAAATTGGCAGGATAGGTGAGCGAACCGGCACTGCGGCTGATCGACACCACCCGGTCTTCCAACGGTTGGCGCAGCATTTCTAGCATTCGCTGTCCAAATTCCGGCAGCTCATCCAGAAAAAGCACGCCACGATGGGCCAGACTGATTTCGCCGGGCCGGGGGAATCGCCCGCCGCCAATGAGTCCGGCATAACTGATGGTGTGGTGCGGGGCGCGAAAAGGTCGCTGGCGAATGAGTGGTTTGTCTGTGGGGAGCAAATCGGCCACCGAATAAATGCGGGTGATATCTAACGCTTCGTCCAGGCTCAAGCGGGGTAAAATACCGGGCATCGCGCGGGCAATGAGTGTTTTGCCGCTCCCCGGCGGGCCGGTCATTAGCATATTGTGCGCCCCGGCGGCAGCCACTTCCGCCGCCCGTTTTACGTGTTCCTGGCCTTTGATTTCGGCAAAATCTACTGTCACCGGCACATTGTCGTTATCCAAACTGTGGTCAACCTGAAACGGTGTCATTCGCTGGTGGCCGGAAAGATGGTCAATAACTTGCAATAAGTTGCGCACCGGATAAACAGTTGCGCCTTTCACCAGTGCCCCTTCTGGAGCATCACCGGCGGGGACAAATAACGTGGTGTATCCCACCTGTTGCGCCAAATTTGCCATTGGCAAAATACCGCTCACGTGACGCACGCTGCCATCAAGGGATAATTCTCCCATAAATATCGCGTTGTCTGTGTCGCCCATAATTATTTCGCTGGCCAACAGAATGCCAACGGCAATGGGCAAATCGTAGGCGGGACCAGCTTTGCGAATGTCGGCGGGAGCGAGGTTCACCGTCAATCGGGTGCGGGGAAATGGGAGGCCGGTGTTTTTAATGGCGGCCCGCACTCGCTCTCGCGCTTCTTGCACCGCCGCATCGGGCAACCCCACAATGTTAAAAGACGGCAAGCCGTTCGCAATGTCTACTTCAACTTCAATGAGTACCCCATCCAACCCAACTACAGCGCAGCTATTTACCTTGGCAAGCAACGGTGCTTCCTCCTTGTGCAATGGCTGGCCTAAGTATAGCACATCCTTAAAAATCCATAAACCTTTGTGTAGAAAGTCAAAATATGGTACGATTAGAAAGTGTAGAAATTCATGTAGTCTCCCCCAAATTTATCAACAACCCTCTTTACCGAGGCATTATGGCGACAATCTTGTGTGTAGATGACGATCCTACCCAACTAACTCTGTTAAAGTTTGCTTTTCAGCGAGCCGGGTTTACAGTGTTGAGAGCCAACAACGGGCAAGAGGCTGTTGATCTAACCCTTGCTCACCACCCGGACATCATTCTAATGGATTTGATGATGCCGGTGAAGGATGGCGCAACAGCAACAGTTGAGATAAAAAGCACGCCCGCCGTGGCTGATATTCCAATTGTGCTATTCACAGCTTACGAAACCGGGGATATGGCCAGGCAAGCAATGGCTGCGGGCGCGTTGGAAATAATTAAGAAAACAATCCCCCCCTCGACCCTGGTGAAAAAAATTAAAGCCCTGCTGGCATAAGCAAATCAGGCATCGATTAATGTCCCGCCTCAAACCGTTTCCACTGGTATTCTTGGGCTTCGCTGCCCTCACCGAACTAATCTATCTCACCGTTTTTACACTCCCTTTTCCCTTGGTTGATTATTATGCTATTATACCTCCGGTTGATTACGCGAAACTCACCCGCTACACATCTTCTGGGTTGCTAGCATTTGTGTTGGGAATTGTGGCACTTTTTGCTATTTATGGCTGGCTGCTGCAAGCCTCCCTGCCGAAGCTGGCCCCATACACCGGCCTGGTATTTGCGGCCACGCTATTTTTTAGCTATCCCACGCTGGCAATCGACCTGTTCATTTACGCCATTCGCACGCGGGGCTGGGCACTGTACGGCCTGACCCCGCTGGCAACTGCTCCCGCTGCCTTTCCCGCCAGCGACCCCTGGCTGAGGCTGGCCGCAGAGTGGGTGAATGCGTCTTCGCCGTATGGCCCACTTTGGGAGTGGCTGTCGTTGGGGGCATACCATTTAAGTCACGGCGATTTTCTGACCCACGTTTTTGCGCTAAAGGCGATTGCTATCATCAGCTATGCGGTCAGCATTTTCTTTATCGGGGCGATAGTGCAACGCTTGCACCCGGAATGGAAGCTGACGAGCCAACTTGCTTTTGCCTGGAACCCGCTGGTCCTATTGGAAACCGCGCAAAACGCGCACAACGACATTGTAATGGTCGCACTGCTACTGGCCGCAGTGTGGGCAATGGTCAGTGGACGCGACGGTTGGACACTGGCGCTGCTGGCATTGAGTGTACTGGTAAAATTTGTCACTGTGCTGCTAGCCCCTTTCTTTATTTTGTATCTGACACTCAGACATCCCACTCGCTTTCATCAAATACTGGCACTCTTGTGGTACAGCTTCATTTTTGCAATTTTGGTCCTCCTGCCGATGCTCCCCTTGTGGCCGGGCCTGGACAAGTGGGCGGTGCTGCAAGCCAGTCACGGTGCGGGGCGCAGTTTACTGGCGACAGGGGTGCTGGCGTTGGAAGGCTGGCTCGGCACAAACACCGCCTTCCAGGTGATGCGCTGGCTGCTGTACGGGCTGTGGCTGACGGCAACCGGCTGGACAGTGTGGCAGTATCGCCGCAAATTGCACCACCCTGAAACCCTGTTTGCAATTGGCTGGGCCGTTTTTTTCTGGTACGTGCTGTTGGTTGCGCCGGTGTTTCACGGATGGTATCTGCTGTGGGCACTGGCGCTGGCGGTACTGCTAGGGCGAGACAGCCGCGTCTTTCGCGCCACGTTGGCCTTCACCTTCACCGCCGTACTGGTCATCCCCTATTTTGAAACGGTGCGCGCGTGGTATCCTGTCCTGCTGCAAAATCCCTTGCTGGGACACCTCATCGGCGTGGGGGTACTGGTTGTGCCACCGCTGTGGGTGCTGTTGGGCAAGGACTTTAATTTCCCCAAAGTTGTAAAATGAGTATGATATAAAACCAACCATTTTTAGCTGGCAAGGTAGCGCAAACATTTTTTCAAACCCACCACCCACTACAGGAGAAGAAAAAAATGACCGACAAAAAAACCATCGCCGTGATTGGCGGCACGGGACACGAAGGCCCTGGACTGGCAGCACGCTGGGCAAAATCTGGCAGATATACTGTCGTCATCGGCTCACGGAAACTGGAAAAAGCACAGCGGATTGCTGCCGAATGGAACGGAAAACTCGGCGCGGCGCTATTGACCGGAATGCAAAATCAAGATGCGGTGCGCGCCTGTGACATCGCCGTGCTGACCGTACCGTACAAATTTCACGATTCAACACTCGGCGGGTTGAAGGAGCTGTTGCAAGGTAAAATTCTGGTGGATGTGACTGTCCCGCTGAAACCGCCAAAAGTGAGCGTCGCCCACATTCCCGCCGACGGCTCGGCGGGGCAGGAAGCACAGGCGTTGCTGGGCGACGGCGTGCAAGTGGTGTCGGCGTTCCAGAATATCGGCGCAGGACATTTGGAAGACCCCGCTCACCTCATCGACTGCGATGTGTTGGTGTGTGGTAACAGTAAAGACGCCAAAACAGCCGTCATCGAAATGGCAGACGCGGCGGGAATGCGCGGCATCGACGCCGGTCCCATCCAAAATGCGGCCATCATCGAAGGGCTGACCGCGGTACTCATCGGGATCAACATTCGGCACAAATCCAAAGCCGCAGGGATTAAAATCACAGGAATTTAGGGGATAGTTTTCAGTTTTCAACCGCCAGTTTGCAGCTTGTGGAGAGAATTTTGTGCAGGACTTTAAAAAGCTGAAAGTTTGGAATATCAACTGCTCCTGTCGCATCATTTAAATTTCGTAACTATTCAGCAAGCAAGTTGTAACACAGAGTTTCACAGAGGTCACACAGAGATAAGGAGATTTTTACGGTATTTTTTTGTTTTTCTCAGTGTATCTTTGTGTTTTCTCCGTGTTTCTCTGTGTAACTGAATAGATACTAAATTTCATTGATAAACCAACATTCGATAGACTCAATCGTGACACCGTAGAAATAAAAAAGATGCTTGCTGCATTTATCCGAAAGCTGAGAGCTAAAAACTGATAACTGATGACTAAAAACCTCACCTTCATCCCTATCCCCAACATCCCTCTCGTTTCCCCCGGCGATGATATTGCCCAACTCATTGTTGCTGCGCTGGCAACCAATGGGCAATCGTTGCTGACGGGAGATATTATCGTCGTTGCCCAAAAAATTGTCTCGAAGGCGGAAGATCGCTTTGTGGATTTAAAAACCGTCACCCCATCGACGCGGGCATTGGAATTGGCGGCGCTCACCAAAAAAGACCCGCGTCAGGTGGAGGTGATTCTGTGGGACACCACCGAAATCATCCGCGCCAAACCCGGCGTGCTGATTGTGCAGCACCGCGCGGGGTCCATCAGCGCAAACGCCGGGCTTGACCACTCGAATGTCGCCCCGGAAACCGAAGAATTTGTCCTCCGCCTCCCCGCCGATGCCGACGAATCTGCCCGCCGCATCCGCCATCGATTAGCAGACCTGACCGGAGAGCGTCCTCCCGTGCTCGTCATCGACAGCCACGGCAGGCCGTGGCGCATCGGTACCACCGGCGTGGTCATTGGCGTAGCGGGATTGAAACCCGTACAAGATTTGCGCGGACACCCCGATCTGTTCGGCAACCGGCTTCAGCACACCGAAGTTGCCTTCGCCGACCAACTTGCCGCCGGTGCCAGCCTGGTCATGGGGCAAACCACCGCAGCGTGTCCGGTGGCCAGCGCCCGCGGCCTGGCTTACGCAGGGGCCGACCCGGCGCGGGCGGGCGCTGTCCTGCTGGCAGACGGGCACGACACTTTTCGGTATAAATTAGTTTACGCGTGTTATCAGTTAGTGTAA
>CAYPUV010000163.1:0-9178 GCA_964413895.1 uncultured Anaerolineaceae bacterium | reverse complement strand
CGACCAGGTTCGCCACACTCTGCGTCGAATGCACTACTCCATTCGCACCGAAGAAGCTTACGTTAATTCCACCGCAAAACCCATCCCCAAGAAATGGATGTTCCCCAAATAGAAGCCTTCCTCACCCACTTGGCCGTCGAACAAAACGTTGCGCCTCGGCACTGCGGTGCGCGGCGTATCTGCATAAACTATTCCCGAAAAAAGTGCCATAAATAATAAAGCGATGATTGTTTTTGTCAGGTCTTTCATTTCATCTCCGTTAGCGTGCTTGATGGACATCTACCACCGATTTCATTCACACTCACGCGAATCTGGCTCTGGGATGGTCGGGGATGATCAGCCTTCTAGTTGAACTTCCAGCACAAAATCGAATACTTCCACAATATCACCCGGCTTAAGTTTCTTTTTGCGTCGAGTTTCTACAATGCCATTTAGTTTCACTTCGCCGCTCTGAATCAGGTGTTTGGCCTGTCCCCCGCTTGCCACCACATTTGCCAATTTCAAAAACTGGTCAAGCTGAATAGGTTTTTCGTCTGGCATAGCATCTCCGTTGTGCACGCAATTTCAAAAGATGAAAATCCTGCCTCCCCCTGCGCCATCCCCAACCCCGTTTCTAATGCTGTTGCGCTTGCCGCAGTAATTCCATCTGACTATTTATTGGAACTTCGTTGTGTTTTGGCGACAGTCTTCGATAGGTTCCATCGGAACGAAGTATCCGCGCCTGCACATTGTCAGCCAGGCATGTTTGCAACACTTCATCAAAAATGCGTGCCTTCAAAGCGGGGTCATCGACAGGAAACACCGTTTCAACGCGCCCATTGAGGTTGCGGGGCATCAGGTCAGCGCTCCCCAGATAAATTTCTTCGTCGCCGCCATTTTTGAAGTAGAAAATGCGCGTGTGTTCCAAAAAACGCCCCACAATACTAATTACCCGAATATTATCGCTTATTTCTGGAATGCCGGGCCGCAGACAGCAAATTCCGCGCACAATCAAATCGATTTTCACGCCGGCTTGCGAAGCCCGATAAAGTGCGCGGATCATTTTGTCGTCCACCAGCGCATTCATCTTCAAGATCATGTACCCCGGATTCTTCGCTGAATGCAAGCGGATTTCACGGTCGATCAACTCTGTAAATTTCTCGCGAAGGTTCACCGGTGCAACCATCAATTTGTGGTACTTTGTTAAATTTGAATACCCTGTCAGTCGATTAAAGAGATTGCTTGCATCTTCTGCCAGCGCCTCGTCGCACGTGAACAGCCCCATATCGGTGTAAACCTGGGCGGTGACGGCGTTGTAATTTCCGGTTCCCAGATGCAGGTAACGCCGCAACCCATCATGTTCTTTGCGAATGACCATTGCAATTTTGCTGTGCGTTTTTAGCCCCAGCAGCCCATAAACCACGTGGACGCCTACCCGCTCCAGTGCGCGCGCCCAGCCGATGTTGCTTTCCTCATCAAAGCGCGCTTTCAACTCTACCAGCACGGCCACTTCTTTATCGTTTTCGCGCGCCTCCATCAGCGCCCTCACAATAGGCGAGTCGCGCCCAACACGATAGAGCGTTTGCTTTATGGCCAGCACCTGCGGGTCGCGGGCCGCCGCTTTGAGGAAATCTACCACGGGGATGAATGAATCATACGGGTGATGCAGCAAAATATCGTGCTGGCGGATGGCGCTGAAGATAGCTGCAGGGGCGGGCAAGTTACGCAACGGCGCCGGTGTAGCCGGCACAAAAGGAGCATCTTTCAAATCGTAGCGGTCGATGTAGTACAAGCCCATCAAGTCGCTTAATTTTAGCGGCCCATCCACGGCAAACACATCTTTTAGGTCAAGCTGCAAATTTCGCACCAGCAGATCACGGATGTGTTCTGGCATTGCTTTATCAATGGTCAGGCGAACCACCGGGCCAAATCGCCGCCGACGGACGCCCGCCTCAATGGTTTGGAGCAGATCAGACGCCTCATCTTCTTGAATTTCAATATCTGCATTGCGCGTAACTTTAAAAGGATACGCTTCTAGAATTTCCAGGCCAGGGAACAGGTCTTGCAGATTGGCAATGATGAGCTGTTCTAGCCAGACAAAATGAAAACGCTTGTAGCCGAGTTTGCGCCCGGAATGCGGCACGGGCACCAACCGGGGCAGCGATGCAGGTACTTTTAAGCGTGCAAAATGTTCTCCGTGTTCGGGGCTGGAAATTCGCACAGCCAAATTCAAGCTAAGGTTTGAGATGTGCGGGAACGGTCGTCCAGGGTCAAAAGCCAAAGGCGTCAACACAGGGAATACTTCATTTCTGAAGAATTCGTTGGCTTTGGCACGTTGTTTCGCATTCAATTCGGAAAAATCGTGAATTTGCACCCCCACCTTGCTCAGCGCCGGGAGTATGTCGTCTTGCAGACAATCGCGCACCTCTTTAAGCATAATGCGCAGCCGCTTGCGAATGGCAACTAATTGCTGCAGGGGGGGCATTCCGTCTGGGGGTGTCTCAATAACCCCGGCGCTGACCTGTTCTTTTAAGCCGGCAACGCGGGTCATAAAAAATTCGTCAAGATTAGAGCCAAAAATCGCCAGGAATTTTATTCGTTCCAGCAAGGGGTGCCGTTTGTCCTGGCCTTCTTCCAATACTCGCTGGTTAAACTCAAGCCAGCTCAATTCACGGTTAAAATAATATTGCGGGGCGGCAAGGTCAAGCGGGCCTTTCCCGTCAGATGGTTGGGGAACGGTACCGACTTTTTCGGATTTGGGCTGCGCTAATTTTACTTCACTCTGTACCGGGGCCGTCATTTCCACACTCTCGCGCAAGTTTCAGTTTTCCAAACATCGTTACGAATAATTGTAGAGATTATAACACATTATGAAGCATTCGTCTGCAAAGCGTTTTTTGAGCGTGTTTCAATCAATATCTGGTTGATTCTTGATTATTCTGGTTCCGTTGCCGGTCTCCAGCCCCGCCAGGTCGGTAATCCGCACCACCGATACCTCTTGCTGCACAGCGTTGAGCGCAGATTTAACCTTGGGGATCATCCCGCCCTGGATAATTTTGTTTGCAATCAACGCTTCGGCGTCAGATGGGGTAAGGGTGGAGATGAGCGCCCCGTCTTGCAACACGCCAGGGACGTTGGTAACAAACACCAGCTCATCGACGTGCAAGGCCACCGCCACTGCCACCGCTACATGGTCGGCGTTAACGTTGAAAACAAAGCCGCCGGGGCCATAACAAATTGGCGACAGAACCGGCGTGACGTTGTTGTCCAGCAGTTGTCGGAACACTTCTGTCCGCACGTGTGTTATTTGTCCCACATACCCCAGGTCGCCGCCGGGGTGTTCCAGTTTTTTGGCGCGGATGCAAGCCCGGTCAATGCCAGACATGCCAAAAGCGTCCACGCCGGCGGCAGACAGGTTGGCAACCAGCCGTTTGTTCACTCGTCCCGCCAGTACCATCTGCACCAGCGCAAGCGATTCGGCATCGGTAACGCGCAACCCGTCGATGTATTGCGGCTCCAAGCCCAACTGCTCTTGAAGCTGTTTGATTTCTTTGCCGCCGCCATGAACCAGCACCGGTGCTTCGGGCAGGGTAGCAATTGCCTCGCCCATCCGGTCAAGAAATTCCTGATTGTCTATTTCATTGCCGCCAATTTTCAATACCAGCATCGGGTTGTCCTGGGTCATTGGTCACCATTCATTGAAGGGCCTCTGTTTCTTCAAGTCCGAACATCACATTAAAGTTCTGCACGGCCTGCCCTGCCGCCCCTTTGCCCAGATTATCGATGGATGAACATAAAATCAGGCTGCGCGGGCCAACCGAGGTCACCGAAATGGCCGCCCTGTTGGTGCGCTGGGAATGGGCAAATGTAGCCAGTTCGCCGGGGGGGAGGATACGCACCAACGGTTCATTGGGGTAGGTTTGCTCAAAAAGTAGTTGCGCTTCTGTCGGGGACAGGTCGTGATTGAGCGTAACATAGATGGTTGAGAGCATCCCCCGGCTGATGGGAACTAGGTGGGGCGAGAAGATGACGGGGGCAGCAATGTTGCCCCACACGCTGACCGCTTGCTCAATTTCTGCCAGGTGACGGTGGGAGCGCCCAATGCTGTATGGCGATAAATTTTCATTCACTTGCACAAAATGTGTTTTAGGTGATGCTTTGCGCCCGGCTCCGCTCACCCCACTTTTGCTGTCGGCGATGATGGGTGCATCTACTTGTAATAGCTTTCTTTTCAGCAATGGATACAGCGCCAAAATTATGCTGGTAGGGTAGCAGCCGGGATTTGCCAGCAGGTCTGTGGCACGTACATGTTCGCGGTTGATTTCCGGGATACCGTAGACTGCCTCTGGCAGCAGATGCGGGGCAAGATGTTCCACGCCGTACCATTGCCGGTACGCGGCGGCGGCGCGCAACCGAAAGTCGGCGGAGAGATCAATCACGCGCACGCCTGCTGCTCTGGCGCGGATGACAGTGGGCATACTGGCCGCGTGCGGCAAGCAGCAAAACACAGCGTCAACAGCGTCTAGCGGCGCGTCGTCGCTGGGGATGAGGGGAATATTCCAGGGGACGGGATACACATCTGACAACGATTTCCCGGCGTAATTTTCTGACGTGGCAAACGTGAGCGTGACGTCAGGGTGTCGCCGCAGAATATTTATCGTTTCAAAGCCGGTATAGCCCGTTGCACCGTACACACCCACGTTGATCATATCTTCTCCTATCTCGCGCTGAGTTTACCACCGCGCCTGCGCACGTTCGGCAATCACACGCTGATAAACGCCTCTGGTTTCAACAGCAGCCAAGTCCCAACTGTATTTTGTGGCAACCATTTTGTGAGCAGTGGCCGCAAAGGCCGACACCACATCCGGTTCACTTAACGCGCGCGTTATTCCCCACGCCACCGATTCAACATCGTCGGGGTAAACAAGTGTACCGGTGTAATTGTGACGCACAACTTCGGCCAATCCACCCACGCTACTGGCCACCACCGGGCAATTCAAACTCATCGCTTCCAGGGCAACAATGCCAAATGGTTCGTACAAACTGGGAAAGACCGCACAATCAGCAACAGCGAAGAATTTGTTGCGTTCTGCGTCGGTGATGTAGCCCAAAAAGTAGATGCTATCGGCCACACCCATATCCTGTGCCAGGGCGTGCAGATGGTCGGCAAGCGGGCCTTTTCCGGCCAGTACCAATTTCGCCGTGGGGAAGGCGCTCAACACGCGAGGCATTGCCTTAATTAAAATGTGATGCCCTTTTTCATACACCAATCGCCCGACTGAAAAAATAAGCGGCGCGTCCGCCGCAACATATTGTTTCTTAAATACTACCCGTTCATCCGGCGGCAAGGGGAGTTTGGCGTTCATATTAATACCATTCGGGATCATATCTAGCTTATCAAATGGCAGTGAGAATAATCGACCCAGTTCGTTGAACATATACTGACTACACGCAATCACACGCCACGCCTCGAATGTTAAATTACGCTCCACTGCATCAATTTTATGAGACAGCTCATTTGGCAAAATATGGTTGCGCCAACGTCCCCGTTCTGTGGCATGGATGGTAGCAATCAGGGGACATTTGTGGCTTAATTTAAGCTCAATGGCAGCAATGCCCACCAGCCAATCGTGCGCGTGGATCAAATCAAACCCGTCCACGTCTGCCCAAAGTTTATTGGCCCGGGCATCCATCAACTCATTGACGGCGCACGCACGCGCGTAAATATCTGTAGAGACACCCATCCCTGCCACGTCAATCCAATGTACGGTTAAATTAGGGTGCAGCGACTGAACGACCTGGGGTGGGTTTTCTCGCGGTGTTAAAACATGGACCTGCACGCCCTGTCGGGCCAGGGCCGGCGCCAATCCAGCTACGTGCCGCCCCAATCCACCCGTGACCAGGGGGGGGTACTCCCAGGATAGCATCAATATTTTCACAAATTGTGTCCTTTTTCAACTCCTGTTGCAGTGTGTACGACTTACTGCGTGCCGTTGAATGTCTTCAGCACAAGAGCGCGATTGAGTACTGCGGAATTTTTGGCCGCCGCCTCAATTGTGTGCAGCAGAGAATAAGTTGCCAGGTAAGCCTGCCGGGCCTGGTCATCGGGCGCGCTCCCTCCCAGCGATTGGTAGTCACTGGAGAAAGTGGCGGGCAATATGCTAAACTCAGAGAACCGGGTGGGGTTAATCACGGCCATATTTGCCTGTGCAAACACGGGAGCCGCAGCCGAAAATAGCTGCGGGTCCCATTCGCCAATCACGCCCATTACCTGTGAATCTAGCACCAACTCCCGCGCTTGCAAAATTGCTTCGCTTTGTTGGGCAAAATCATTCAGCGCAACCAGTTCGAACTTATAGCCGGCCAATCCCCCCGCCCGGTTGATCTCTTGCAGGGCCAATTTTACCCCGTACAACCGCTGATATCCGTTTTGTCGCTGTGTCCCCTCAAAAGGCGCAACCAGCCCAATCTTTAGCACCGGTTTGGTGCTGCCCGGAAAGGCGCAGCCGGTCAACAACAGAAGCAGCGCCAAAAATACAAGCGGGAAATTCAGTTTGCGCTGCCAAACGCGTGTGCTATAATCCTGTCCGCTGTTTAAAGGAGGCATTTCAATAATGTTCCAACGATTATCTTTGAGACCCACCTGGTTCATCATTTTTCTGACGCTTATTTTACTGCTATTGGCCTGCCAGCCAAATTTCCTGGCGCAGAACATTCCTACCCCAACCCCCACTAAAACGCCGAAATCAAAAATGGCGGTACAGGCGGCCCTGCCACAGTCACAATCGCAACCGGCCGCTACTGCAACGCCACTACCCACCAACACGCCAGCGCCAACTGCCACCCCCACACCGGCACCCACAAACACCCCTCTCCCCACCGAAACATTTACGCCTGTTCTGCCCACCGCTACCCCCATTCCACCGACCGCCACCTTCACCCCCGCGCCACCAACTACCACGCCAGCGCCAACTGCCACCCCCACACCGGCGCTTGATTTTGTGGTTGCAAATATTCATGTAATGGGACTGGGGGAAAATAACGGTGGCATCGAAGGTCCCGGCTCAATGCACGTTATCTTCATCACTGTGGTGGATGCGGCAGGCAACCCCATCGACGGGGCGCATATCGTCAACACTGCCCCCTACCCCGGTGAAACAGTTTCGGGAGACAAGGGACCGGGCAAAGCTGAAATTCTGATGGATAGAGAGGTGTTTCGGTTGACGATTGACAATGTGGGTGGCGTACCCGTCACCAGCGAAGTCTCACACAACTTGTCGCTGATGGAGCCGGTTCCCGCAGACATTGCAGGCAAACTCGGCGATGTGTGTCCCACCGTTGACAACTGCCCCGTGCCCACCTACAAACACTACTCATACCAGATTACGTTCCAAAGGACAGATTGAAAAACAACCAGTGTAGTGACAGAGTACTGCTCTGTCACTACTTTATAGGGCATTTTTTGCGCCGCAGCAATTCTCTGCTTGGGAAGGCGGCGCGCTCGCAATGACACAGTTAGTGCATATTGAGCACAGTTTAATTGCCGATTAATTCCCGCGCCCGCGCAAAAACCTCATCGAGCATCGCCTGCGTGAGGCGTCCCGTTTGGGTGTTTTGACGGCTGGGGTGGTACGATGCCAGCAGATACACCGGGTGCCCGTTTAAATCAAGCGGTGCTTCAAACCCGTGCGAAAATTTCAAACGCGGCACATCAAACCCATCGGCGCGCCATAAGCGCAACAGATCATCGAACGCCATTTTCCCCAACGCCATCACCACCTTTACCTGCGGCATCAATTCCCATTCGCGGCGCAAAAACGGTTGACAGGCGTTCAACTCGGCGCGGGTGGGCTTATTTTGTGGTGGCGCGCACCGACCAATCGCGGTGATAAAGGCATCAGTCAATTGAAGCCCATCATCACGACTGCGGGCGCTCAGTTGGGTGGCAAAGCCGGCGCGATACAACGCCCCAAACAGGGTGTCGCCGGAGCTATCGCCAGTGAACATTTGCCCAGTGCGATTGGAGCCGTGCGCGCCGGGAGCCAATCCCACAATGAATAAGCGGGCGTGCGGGTCGCCAAAACCGGGCACGGGTTTACCCCAGTAATCCCAATCGCGGTAAGCACGGCGTTTTTCGCGGGCAACCGTTTCGCGCCATTCAACCAATCGCGGGCAGGCACGGCAGGTGGTAATTTCGGTGTTCAGTACGCGCCATGCGTCGGTATTTGTGGCGGGCAGAATGTAGGGCAGGTTGGGGAAAGTGTCGTTTGTCATTGCTGGTTTATCCTTTGCCAGAAGCTCATTATCACGCTTGCCTGGGCAGTGTACTAGCCCGAAGGGGATAAATCAAGTATCCATCAATTGTTAAGGAAAGTTGTATTCAGCGTAATCAGGTTAAAGCCGGTTGCACAAATGCCGATAGTATAGATAGGGTTTTTCTGTTTGCCACACCAGTAATGGCTTGCCGCGCAGGATAGGCGATGTGCAAACGGAGCCAGTCAGCTATTTGATTTTGAGTAGCGTTGACCACCCAACTGCTTATCATAAACGTCGCAGGATTTTTGCCATAAATTGCGAACCTGTATATAACTCATACAGAACATCCATCATAGTCGACTCTCAAACGCGAAACCTAAAACCCAGAATCTTTTTCAGAAAGTGCTGCAGCCATGAGTCAGCCCCACATTTTAGTTGTTGATGATATGCAGACCTCTACCAAGATGATGTCTTTTATGCTCAAACGAGCGAATTATGAGGTCACAACGAAAAACAATGCCATTGAAGCTTTGCAGTGGCTCCATGTACCGGGCAATCGTCCCATCCTAATTATTTCGGATTTAAATATGCCGCAGATGGATGGGATCCAGTTTGTGCGACGTGTCCGTGCTATGCCCGAATACGCAAATGTGCCCGTTTTAATATTGAGCGCCGAGAGTGAGCGAGCACGAGTGCTGGCCTGTTTACAAGCCGGTGCAAACGATTATATCATCAAGCCTGTGAACGCCGTAAACCTGACCAAACGAATAGAACTGCTATTAAGCAAGCAAGAAGCCGTCCATACCGAACACCATGCCGCCGAAACGACTCCGGTAGGCGTCTTCAGTTTGCGCGGTGGCGTAGGCACAACATCGCTGGCCGTCAACCTGTCGGTGGGGCTACAACAACTTTGGGGACAGGATGTCTCTCTGGTAGACTTAAC
>CAYPUV010000162.1:0-9208 GCA_964413895.1 uncultured Anaerolineaceae bacterium | reverse complement strand
CCTCCACACCACACCGGCACACCGGCCTCGGCGCAAATGTTGTGAATTACCAGCGCGTTGGTAAAACCACCCACACGAGCGACTTTAATATTAATCACCCGGCAGGCCTCTATCTTCAGTGCCAAACGCGCATCGCCGGGAGTGTGAATACTTTCATCCAGACAGACGGGTGTGTTAATCTGCGCCTGTAACTCGGCATGGTCAATAATATCGTTATAGGCCAACGGCTGTTCAATCATCAGCAAATGCAGATCTTCCATTTGCCGAAACAGGGGGACATCGGCAAGCGTAAAGGCAGAATTGGCATCGGCCATAAGTTTTATTTGCGGATGGGCCGCACGCAGCGCCTGCAATGGTTCCAACGCCCAGCCCGGTTTGATTTTCACCTTAATGCGTCCGTATCCTGCATCAACAAATTGTGCCACGCGAGTCAGCAAATCATCCACTGTGGGCTGAATACCAATGCTCACCCCTACCGGCACACGTTTCTTTTGGCCCCCAAGCATGGTTTGCAAGGGGACATTCCTTGCCCGCGCCACCAGATCCCAAATAGCATTTTCCAGAGCAGCTTTGGCCATATTGTGCCCCCGCACCATTTTAAAGCCGGGGGATGAAAAAATGTCCGCAGGGACAGCAAGGGAGTGTCCCAGCAGACCTGGCGCCAGAAAATCTTTTAGAACATGCCAGGCCGTCGTGATTGTTTCAGCAGAATAAGCGGGACGATCACCAGCCACACATTCACCCCAACCGACCACTCCGTCGCCATACACGGCAACCAAAATCGCGGGACGCTCGGTTTGCAGTCCGAAGCTCGTTTCAAAAGGATGGACTAATGGCATTGAAATATGGTGTAATTCGATACGTTCAATTTTCATAATTCCCTCAACATCATTCTCCCTCGGCTAAATCTGTTGCCGGTGCAAACCACTTGTTTTTTAGTTCAAGCGGTTTGTAATTTTGCAGGTAGGTCATAGCGCTCCCTGCATCGACTGCCAGGTGATAAAGTTTTTGATGCCCCGGTTTGGCAAATTTTTGCGCAATCAGTTGTTCAAACAACGCCACCAGCGGCGTATAAAAATTATTGGTGTTGATAAGTACCACCGGTTTTTGGTGAAAGTGGAGTTGTTTCAACGTTAAAATTTCCAATACTTCATCGAGCGTGCCAAACCCTCCCGGCAAGGCAATAAAAGCATCTGCGCGGGCGGCCATAATCGCTTTGCGCTCGCGCATAGTTTGCGTAATAATCATCTCATCGGCAACATCAGAGGGAATTTCTACCTTTTTGAAAGATTCCAGTTCCAGGCTCACGCCCACTACTCTGCCGCCATTGCGGTGGACGGCTTGTGCAACCGTCCCCATTAACCCCACGCTGGCACCGCCGTAAATAAGGGTCCCTTTTTTTCTACCAATAGATTGGCCCAATTCGGTGGCGGCGTCAAAAAACTCGGGCGCAATCGCATCGCTAGAGGAACAAAAAACGCAATAGTTGTTGGGCATTATGCTCCCTCCGTCAGAGAATATGTTCGTGGATTCACACCGGTTTCAATTACATAATAGCTGCTACCCGGCCCAGGCTGGTGGACAAAGTCTACAATAGTATAGCCCTCCGCAAAAGCTAATTCAAGCAAGTGACGGATGTGGATGCGCCAGGCAATAGCCAATGCCATATCTACCTTTTTTAATGCATCGATGTGGGTTGGAATTTGGACGAAATGACGATGGTGGGACAAGGGGGCACTTTTTTCCGGTGGCACAAAAAATCCACGTTGATTGCGCGCGGCCGGGTTTAAAATCTGGCTTGCCTGCACACGTAGCGGGGCGGGTTTCCCGTGCAGTTTTGCTTGCACGTGCGAACTGTTGAGGTGCCACGATACTTCCAGCCGATCACTGTCCCACCCTTTGTTCAGGCCATCGCGCATATCTCCGTACAAGCGGGGGAAATAAGCATAACTCATTGCGCCCAACTTCCCAATGTTTAATTTCGCATTGCGGCTGAGCAATGGATCGCAGGTCCAGGTTATCAATTCAATCCCCTGTGCCAGCACAGCTTTTCGCTGGGCCAGTTTTAAGCGGTAGCCCACACCGCGACTCCGCTCACCGGGAAATACGCCCGCCTGGTGTGAGCAATGTTTGCGCACGCCGTCGGCAGTAGCGCCTTGAAAACTGAACACAAAGCCAATGGGTTGGCCGTCAAGCCGGGCCAGCAACACCACACCCTGATTTTTGGCTGCGGTCAGTAATAGGTGGTCAGGGACAACGTCTGTTTCATCCATGTCCCAAATCTTTCTTTGCAAATCTTCAATCTGCCGACATTCTTCAATAGTTATAACAGGTTTAATCGTCAATGCCATAAGTCACCTCAACCGGCGATTGTTCAGCGGCTATGCTGCCAGAGATGATTGTTGCCAAATTTTGGGATCGCGTCCGTACAAATCAACCATTTCGCGCAAACGCCCAGCGGTGTAATTGTTGAGCGCTTCAGCGCGATACCGCCACACCCAGTTGCCTCCCAACGTGCTGGGGATATTCATGCGGGCGTCGCTACCTAAAGCCAGTACATCTTGAAACGGAATGATGGCAAAGCGGGCCACAGAAGCCATTGCCAGGCGAATGAATTCCCACACAATATCGTGATCTGGCCGCCCCAGGTAGCGGCGAACCAAATCCTTTTCCGGCTCAGAGCGTTTTCGATACCAGCCCATCGTGGTATCGTTATCGTGCGTGCCCGTGTAAACAACAGCGCGGGGACTGTAATTGTGCGGCAAAAAACTGTTTGTTGCGCCTTTTGCGCCAGCCTCCCCCAAATCGAAGGCGAATTGCAACACTTTCATCCCCGGTAGTCCAAATCGCTCTCGTAGCGTCACCACACCCTCGGTCATCACGCCCAAATCTTCAGCAATGATGGGCAGTTCGCCCAGTTCTTTTTCTACTGTGGCAAAAAAATCCTCCCCCGGAGCATTTACCCAGCGGCCCTCGATGGCAGTGGTTGCAGCGGCAGGAATTTCCCAGTAGGCTTCAAACCCCCTAAAGTGGTCAATGCGTAGAATATCAACCATTTTCAGCGTGGTCGCAATGCGTTTAATCCACCAGGCATAGCCTTTTTGGGCCATTACTGGCCAGTTGTAAAGTGGATTCCCCCACAGTTGGCCCGTCTCGCTGAAATAGTCCGGCGGCACGCCGGCGACCACCGTGGGTTGGCCTTTTTCATCCAGGTGAAACAGCTCCCGATTAGCCCACACATCCGCGCTGTCTGGAGCAACAAAAATAGGAATGTCGCCAATAATGCGGATACCGCGCTCGTTAGCATACCGATGTAGCGCACGCCATTGTTGGAAGAAGAAGAACTGCATTACTTTTTGCACCGCAATGTCCTCTCTGGTTTGCTTCTGCCAGCGAGCTACTGCATGGGGTTGGCGCAGGGCAATATCTTTGTCCCAGTAGTTGCTCCACATTGCGCCGAAAAAGCCTTCGTGCCGCGCCTTTTGGTCATACACGGCTTTCACAGCCATAAATAGGGCAAAATCGTCCAGCCAATCGGTTTGGGCTGCGCAAAAAGCATCAAATTCGGCTTTACGGTCGGCACTGGCGCGGGCCAAAAAATTGTGCGTGGCTTTTTTTAGCAGGCGCGTTTTCCAGGGGATTAGCCGGCCAAACGCCACGGCGTCCATCGGAAACGGTGGCACATCAGCTAAATCAGCGGCAGGCAAATCGCCGGTTTCAACCAGTTTATCCAAACTAATTAGCAGTGGATTTCCGGCGAATGAAGAAAATGACGCATAGGGAGAATCGCCGTAGCCGGTAGGGCCAAGTGGCAGAATTTGCCACAGCGCTTGTTTGGCCTCAACCAGAAAGTCGATAAATTTGTAGGCTGCCTGCCCCAGGTCACCAATGCCGTATGGCCCCGGGAAGGATGTAGGGTGCAACAAAATACCACTAGAACGAACTAACTCCATACTATTTTATCCCCATTATTAAGATCTCACCTTACGCAGACGAGAATTTGACAAAACCGGAACTATCAGATTTGTTGTCAAACGTCTAAAATTTTGGCTGTTCCCCAGCCCCCCTGTATCCCCTTCCCTATGGGAAGGGGGGAGGGGGGCAAAATCACAATTGTCGGTATTTTGAATTTGTCAGATTTTAAACTGCGTAAAGTGAGTTAAGATCATAGTTTTTCACAATTGTCGGTATATTATCCACAGATTTTGCCTCTTTTTCCACAACTCGGAGAAATTTGCAAACAACCGGTCAAAGTATACAACAATCCAGTTTTATAAAGAAATGGAATGACAAAGACTATGCTATAATGTGCTACAATAATTGGCAAACTACTTTTTTGTGGAGGCACAGAGGCACAATGGAACGCTATCGAATAAAACCAAACGACAAGGTTAACTTGAACCAATGGGACCCCAATGAAAAAATCGCCTTTCCGGGCGGGAAAAAGGCCGGACGCAAACGATTGCTGGAACTCAATGCAAAACTAGAAACCTTACAAGAACGTCTTTACGCCGAAGGAAAACACAAACTCCTGATTGTATTGCAGGCGATGGACACCGGCGGCAAAGATGGCACTATTCGACACGTTTTTGAGGGCGTTAACCCACAAGGGGTACAGGTGGCGAGTTTCAAAAAACCATCGGCGGAAGAGTTAGCGCACGATTACCTGTGGCGCATTCACAAATATACACCCGCAAAAGGGAGAATTGTTATTTTTAATCGCAGCCATTACGAAGATGTGCTGGTGGTGCGGGTGCATAATTTGGTGCCGCCCGATGTGTGGCAAAAACGATTCGATCACATCAACGCTTTTGAAAAATTGTTGGCGGACGAAGGGACCGCCATCTTAAAATTCTTTTTGCACATTGACCTAAACGAGCAAAAACAGCGCCTGCAAGCCCGACTGGACGAGCCGGCCAAACGCTGGAAATTTAACCCCGCTGACCTGTCGGAGCGCGCCCTGTGGCCAAAATACATTGCCGCCTACGAAGAAGCCATCAGCAAAACTAGCACGGCGTGGGCACCCTGGTACATTGTTCCGGCCAACCGCAAATGGTATCGCAACCTGGTGGTGGCAACGGTCATCACCCAAACTCTCCAGAAGCTGAACATTCAAACACCGGCGATTGACTTTGACCCCGCGCAAATCCATATCGAATGAACTTTGTGAAAATTATTCATTTGAATGATTGTGTCTCTGCCTCAACAGTGCTATAATGCTTGCAATTTTTAGCAAAAATAGTGACGTATGCCGTTCAACAAATGGATACCCTTTCAGATGGTCTTTTTTGATTGCGACAGCACGCTCAGCGCCATCGAAGGGATTGACGAATTAGCCAAATCGAGAGGGCTGTTCGAAGAGGTTCAGCAATTGACCAACGCCGCGATGGACGGCGAGGTCCATTTAGAATCGGTGTACGACCGCCGCCTGCAATTACTGCACCCCACCCGGGGCGAAATTCGATACCTGGCCCGACGATACCGCGAGGCCATCATCCCCGATGCCCGCGAGGTAATTCAGGCATTACAACAGTTGCAAAAATCGGTCTATATTGTGAGTGGGGGGCTGTCCCCCGCGGTGCGTCCTTTTGGCGAATGGCTGGGTATCCCCGCTAGCCATATCCGCGCAGTGGATGTTATGTTTGATTCCCTCTCTGGCGAATGGTGGAATTATCACAAAGACCGGTGGGGAGAACGCCCCGATGTTAATTATTTAAAACATGATGAAGGCCCATTGGCCCAAAGTACCGGCAAAGCAGCCGTTGTGCACCAGCTTAAAAATAATACCGCCGGACGAAGTATGCTGGTGGGTGATGGCATCAGCGACCTGGCCGCACGCCCCGTTGTTGACCGGCTGGTAGGCTTTGGCGGTGTGGTTGCTCGCTCTGCCGTAGCTACCCAGGCCGATATATTCATTACCGCAGCCAGTCTATCGCCGGTACTGGCACTGGCCACCGACGCCCACGAGCGCGCCCGGCTGGCAAATACCCCCCTGGAAGTTACCTTGCAAAAAGGACTGGCGCTCCTCGCCGGGGGAGCGGTATCGTTTAAAAATGAAGCCTGGCGGCAGATGGCGCTGGAGGGCTAGCCGATGGTGTTCACGCCCACCCCAGACCTGGCCCAATTTTTACTCTCTCCCACTGGCCGCGATTGGCTCACCCACGCTGCCGACCTCCCGCTGACCCCTACAACTCACCTGCACGATTTGCAAACGCTGCGCCAACACCTTTCCGCAAAACAAGCCGCGGCTGTGGTAGAGCAGGTTTGGCTCCGCCGCCGCGCCGAAGCTAAATTCTCCCACGCAGGGGATATGCTTTTTGTGCGTGCCGCGCTTGAGCAAGCTACCCGCGAACCGGTGGCAAAGCATCGTGCCCGCCGCTTTGCCGGGCTGGCGCGCGTGGCCGACCTGGGCTGCGGCATCGGTGGGGATACCCTCTGGCTGGCACAGGCGGCTGACAAGGTGTACGCCTGTGAAACCAACCCGCTACGGTTGCTTTTTGCCGCTCACAACAGCACCGTGTATGGCGTGCGTCACCGGGTGCAACTTGTGCAGGCAGACATTCTGCGCCCGCCGGTTCATCTTCCCGCCGCCGATGCCTTTTTTGCCGATCCATCACGCCGCACCGAGGCCGGGCGTACCTTCAATCCGCGCCAATATCAACCGCCATTGGCTGCGCTGCTAGCCATATATGCCCGCCACCCGCTGGGCATAAAACTTGCCCCTGGCGTGAATTTTTCGGCGTTGCCTCAAAATGCTGAAGTAGAAATCGTTTCTCTGCACGGCGAGGCAAAAGAAGCCGTGCTGTGGACGGGAATGCTGGCAACCCCCGGCGTGTCTCGTCGCGCCACCCTGCTCCCCTCCGGCAAAACGCTGACCGACGCCCTCCCCGATGCCTGTCCACAGCGCGCACTGGGTGATTTCCTGTGTGAACCAGACGCCGCCATCATTCGCGCCGGGCTGGTGAAACAGGCGGGGGCGTTGCTGGGACTGTCGCTGGTTGATGCACAGCTTGCTTATTTGAGCGGCAGCAAACCGGTGGACACACCGCTGGTTCGGTGCTATTATGTTGAAACGCGCTTGCCCCTCAAGTTGAAAATTATCAATCGCTACTTGCAGGCGAATCACATTCGGCGGGTGAACGTTAAACAACGCGGTACAGGACTGTCACCAGAAACCGTATCGCGCCAACTGAACCCCGCCAGAGAAGGGATAGAACGCACGCTGATTTTACTTCGTCAGGGCGACGAACACATCGCGCTGATATGTAATCCATAATTAACGTTTCGGGTTTTGAGGTCAAATTCACCCCCCAGGCCAGAACTCTCACCCGAACGCAAACTACAAAACCGAGGGATTATTCTATGTTCAAAATTCTAGTCACCGACGACCTTTCGCCACAGGGGATAGAACTGCTGAAACAGGCAGAAGACGTCAGCTTCGATGTGAAAAAAGGTCTGTCAGAAGCCGAACTGGTTGCAGCAATTGAGCCATATTGCGGGTTGATTATCCGTAGCAGCGTAAAAGTCACCGCCGCCGTGCTGAAACACGCCAAAAATTTGCGCGTTATTGGTAGAGCCGGTGTGGGGGTGGACAATATTGATCTGGACCAGGCCAGCATGCAAGGGGTTATTGTCACAAACACGCCAGGGGCAAACAGCATGGCCACCGCAGAACATACCATTGCCATGTTGCTGGCCCTCTGCCGAAATATTCCCCAGGCATACCGTTCAATGGCCGCTAAAAAATGGAACCGCAAACAATTTGTGGGCACCCAGCTTTATCAAAAAACCATCGGCATCGTTGGACTGGGGCGTATCGGCAGCCGGGTGGCGCTGCGCTGCAAGGCCTTTGGGATGAACGTATTGGCCTACGACCCTTACATCGGCGCCGAAGCGGCCCGCGCGTTGAAGGTAACGCTGGTTCACCTGGATGAATTATTTACCCAGGCCGATTTCATCACCTTGCACACGGCGCTCACCTCAGAAACAGAACATATGATAAACGCCAAAACCATTTCGCTGATGAAGGACGGTGTGCGACTGGTAAATTGCGCGCGCGGCGCACTGATCAACGAAGCGGACCTGGCAGACGCGCTCCGGTCGGGGAAAATCGCTGGCGCAGCGTTAGATGTGTTTGCTACAGAACCGCTGCCAGAAGACAACCCGCTGCGTTCGTTGGACAACATCATTTTTACCCCGCATCTGGCGGCCAGCACCATAGAAGCCCAACGCGATGTGGGCACGCAAGTGGTGTCACAGGTATTGGGCGCCCTGCGCGGCAATGACATTCGTAACGCGGTAAATATGCCGCTCACCGACCCTAAAATCTTCCAATCTATGCGCCCCTTTCTGGAGCTGGCAGAAAAGGTAGGTAGTTTGCAAACGCAACTGGCAGACCAGCGCGTCAATCGGGTAGAAGTGGAATTTAAGGGAGAGTTGAACCGGCAAGTAAAACTACTTACCGTGGCCCTATTAAAAGGGTTGTTGGCCCCAATTTTGGAAGAAACGGTTAATTACATCAACGCCCCTCATCTGGCGCGTCGACGGGGCATAACAGTGACCCAAACCACCGGCTTTAATGTGCGAAACTATCCTAACCTCATCACATGCCGGGCAATTTGGCAAGGAGGAAGCCGATTAATTTCTGCCACAATCTTTTATGAAGATGAGCCTCGCATTGTGCAAGTGGATAATTATCGCATGGATGTGCGACCAGAAGGACAGATACTGGTACTGGAATCGCAAGATGTGCCGGGGTTACTGGGCAAAATGGGAACTGTTTTGGGAGATGCAGGCATCAATATCGCTGCGATGCGTTTTGGGCGCACCAAACCGGGCGGGCAAACGCTCACATTCATCAAAGTGGATTCGACCGTGCCAGAATCGGTAATTGAAGAAATATTAGCCTTCCCCCCAATCGAGCGCGTTCGGCAAGTGACGCTTACCTAGTGCAATTCCAAGAGACATTTTCGGGGACATATACATTGTTTCAAAATGGTTCTTGAGCAGCAATTCCCGTTTTGGATAACCATATGGGGCTACCACCATGAGTATAGCACACAGATGACACAGATTGAACAGATTAATACGGATAAAGTATCTATTCAGTTACACAGAGTTTCACAGAGAAAACACAGAGATACACCAAGAAAATCAAATGTTATCATAAAAATCTCTGTGACCTCTGTGAGAACTCCGAGTTTCTCTG
>CAYPUV010000161.1:0-9210 GCA_964413895.1 uncultured Anaerolineaceae bacterium | reverse complement strand
TAGTGTTGAAAATGCAACGGATGATAGAAAAATTGTCTACCAAACGTTGGACAGAGTTTTTGTTGCGAACCAAAGCGAGTTTTTACACAGGAACAGCAACCAACATCCAAATGTATCCAACACCATTGAACAGATTGGCTACCGCGCCAAACTGCACAATGCCACATTTGCGGAAGAAAAAGCAAAAACCATCAACCGGCTCACTAATGAGTTTTATAAACTGTTTTGTGAGCCGTCCGGCACCATTAATTGGGAAAAATTGGTTGAATGGAATAGCGGCAACTTCGATTTGGACACGCTTTTCAACCCGAAACCCGAAACTTGAAACCCGAAACCACCCTCCCGAAACTAAACAGCCCGCTCCAGCGGCAGATGACCATCACCCTGAGTTTGGTGATTGTGAGCCTGCTATTGCTGGTTGGCGTGCCGATGGTACTCATCAGTGTGCAGATTCAACGCCGCGAATCCGACCGGGCACAGCAAGAAATTACCAACCAGGTGGCCCGATCAATTGCCGATATTATTCAAACTATCCAAACCAACCAGACGGCGCCCCCTACCAACCAAACAGACCCGCGCATAGCCCTTGTAACCAGTCAGATAACCACCGGCCTTAACCTGGCCGCGTCCCGCACATTAAGCCAAATTAAAACAACGTCGCAGACGGACAGCACGCTAGATAGCCTGCTGGCGGCGAATCCGCAAATTCAAGGGGCAGTGCGTTACGCATTGGATGGCACAGCGCAAGACAGCGCGTGGCGTTCCCCAGACCAGGCACTTGATCCAACTCGTTTTGCCCATACCACAAGCTTCGAGATGGCCCGGCAAGGCATCGGCGCCGACGACGTGTTGTTCATCAGTCCCAACAAAGCTCCGGCACTCATCGTCGCCGGGCCAATTCAATCTGATGGAACAATTGTCGGCGTAGTCATTGTGTGGGTCGATGCGCAATCTATCTGGCAAAGTCTCACCGACCTGAAAGTGGGCGAAACAGGCTATCTGTATATTATCAACCAAGAGGGTAAGCCGATTATCGTACCTGCTGCCGTTTCACCCAACGCCCCGACAATGCCCAACCCGGCGACAACACAATCCCACAACACGTATCAAGGACTAAGCGGCAAACGGGTGGTCGGGCACGTCGCGCCGGTAGAAAACACCCCCTGGCAGGTTGTTACCGAGATTCCGCTGGCAGAAGCCAATGCCAGTTTGCGCTCGTTGCTCATCATTTTAGGGGCCATTTTACTCTTTGGGTTGAGCCTGGCGACTACCACAGCGCGGATTTTTAGCGGTTGGTTGCTGCAGCCCATTCAAACCCTGCATCAGAGTGCGTTACGCATCAGTCAGGGTGATCTGGCACACCGCATTGAGCTTGACCGGGACGACGAACTGGGTTTTTTGGCATCGGCATTCAACCAGATGGTGGCGACGCTGGAGAAAACCATTGATAACTTGCGCACCGTTTCCCGGCGGCTTCTTTCAGCCGAGGAAGCAGAGCGGCAGCGCATTGCCCACGAAATTCACGATGAATTGGGACAAACGCTCACTGCGCTGCGTTTTAGCTTATCAATAGCTACACGAAGTACCCCTAACAACCCGGCCATCGAAGCGGCACAAAAAATGGCGGCGGAGGCACAGGAAAAAGCGCGCACCTTATCGCACGAACTGCGTCCGGCGATGTTGGATGACCTCGGCTTGCTGGCAACCCTGGAGTGGTACATCGACCGGGTGGAGCAGCGCGATAATCTGGCCATCAGCCTGGACACATCGCTGAATGAAAACGCTCTCCCCACGGAATTGAAAACAACGCTCTACCGGCTGGTTGTGGAAGCGCTGACCAACATCAGCAAACACGCCCACGCTTCGGCGGTGGAGATTGTGTTGGCGCAAAGTGAATCTAACTTGCACTTGCGCATTTTAGATGACGGTCAGGGTTTCGACACTACCTCCCTGCGCCGCAACCCATCGTTGGGAATTGCCGGAATGCGCGAGCGCGTTAATTTGTTGCGCGGCGATTTTTCAATAGAATCTCAAACAGGGAAAGGGACAACCATTTCCATTGTGCTACCGCTGTGAAGATCTCAAATAGCAGCGTAACAGATTCACCGATTCACTTATGGCTATAAAAATTCTATTGGTCGATGACCACACTGTCCTCCGAGAGGGCTTAAAAGCATTGCTCAGCACCGAAGCTGACTTGCACGTTGTTGGCGGGGCAGCAGATGGGCGAGCAGCGTTGCAAGCCGTTGCAACGTTGCAGCCTGATGTCGTCGTCACCGATATTTCGATGCCCGGACTGAATGGAATTGAGGCGGTACGTCAACTCCGCCAAACACACCCGGCCATCAAAATCATCATCCTGTCGATGCACGCCAACCATGCTTACGTTACCAAAGCGTTGCAAGCCGGGGCCAACGGCTACGTTGTAAAACAAGCCGATGCCGGTGAAGTTATCAACGCCATTCGAGCCGTGGTGGGCGGCGGCGCTTACCTCAGTCCGTCCATCTCCAAAGATTTAATTGAAGATTACCTCACTCACGCCCCGCAAGAGGAAATCGGCCCCCGATTAACCACCCGCGAGCGTGAAGTGGCCCAACTGATTGCTGATGGTCAATCCACCCGTGAAATTAGTCAAACCCTGACCATCAGCATCAAAACAGTAGAAACACACCGCACCAATATTATGAAAAAGCTAAATGCAAAAAGCACCACCGATATAATAAAATATGCGTTGAAGAAGGGATGGATCAGTTTGGATGACTGACTGCTATTTTCAAGGGAATTATATTGGATTAGACAAAACAGGTAAAACAGAATATGATTTAATTACAGGCTGCAACTCTTTTGCCTGCTTAGCCTGCACTTGAAAGATTTTCTCGCTGCACTTTCGTAAACTACAAGCTGTCTATTCACAATGTCTCCCTATTTTCTGCTTTCCGTATTACTCGGCGGCGCGTATGGGTCGTTGTTTCACATTTGGCAGGGTAAAAGCGCCACAGATATTTTTTATTATTTCCCCGCCGGAGTCATTGGCTTTGGATTGGGACAAGTTGCCGCAAAAACTCTCGGCTGGCAATTTTTGCTGATCGGCCCCATTCACATTATTGAGGCCAGCATCGGATGCATCGTAATTTTGCTGCTGGCTCGCTGGCTGCGATTTTAACGAAACAGGCAAAGGAAAAAGGAAATAAACTATGCCCAACAAATCTCACTCTCTTCCCCAAGGACAATCGTCGGACGGTACACCACCATCTCGACCAGAGTTGTCGCCCAAACCGGTAGACAAACGTCCCATTATCGCCACAATTGTAGTGCTGATCATTCTGCTGATTGTTTTCATTGGATTGGGTGTGTTTCTTTTCTTGCATCCGCCCACGGCGGCAGTGTTGCGCGATATTTTTATTATTGTGCTGGCACTTGAAACATTGGTAGTAACATTTATTGCGATGTTGTTGGTGGTAGCCCTGGTGTACCTGGTGTTGAAGATAAATGATCTGGTCCAACTCATCAATCGGGGAGTTACTCCGTTGCTGGACAAAGCCAACAACACGGCTACCATTGCCAATGAAACGGCCAAAACCGTACAAAGCCGGGTGACAGTGGTGAGCGATGAAGTAGTGAAGCCGGTCATCAACGTGCTGAGCACAATTTCGGCAGCAAAGGCAATCGTGAAAACACTTTTCAAACAGTCGGGGAAATAAAATTCAAAACGAATTCTAATCTAAATCTCAGGAGGAAGTATTATGTCGAATCAAAATGGCGGTGGCGAGTTTTTTGCCGGTTTGGTGGTAGGCGGTTTAATTGGGGCAGCGTTGGCCCTGCTGCTTGCCCCCCAAAGTGGCGAAGAAACGCGCGCTCAACTTGCTGAAAAATCGCAAGACTTGCGCCATAGCGCAGAAGAAACACTGGCCGATTCGCGGGCCAAAGCAGATGCAATTGTGGCTGATGCCCGCACGCGAGCAGAGAATATTCTGGCGGACGCCCGCGCCAAATCAGAAGAAATCCAAAAACAAGCCAAAGAGCGCGCCGATGAACTGCAAGCTAAAGGCAAAGCCACCTTCGAGGAACAAAGCAGCAAACTTAAAGAAGTCGCTTCTGAACTGGCCAGCAAGGCCCAAAAAGCGGCAAAAGTAGGCAAGGGCGACAAAGAGAACGCTGAAGCAGAAGCGTAACGACGTACTCCCCACAAAGAAAGAGTGGTAGTGGTAGATGAGTCAGTGATTTGTCATTGCGCAGCCTGCCCAGAACTTGCCCTTCGGCAGCTCCACGCTGCAAAAGAGGAGCTTGCTGTGCCGTTTGCAACGGCTCGCAATGATATGACAAGCTGTCATCACTTACAATTGAACCACCACCAAAAAGAGTCTGGCTGTGTCGCCAGACTCTTTTTGGTTTTCAGCGTTTTCTTCAATCAACGATGGAATATCCGTTTTCGTGCAGCACTACCGTGGTTTGCGCTAAATGTGCATTCTTCACCAAAACGTAATCAGTATCATACGTTGACACGGCAAATAAGCTAATCCCTTCACCGGCCAGCACCCCCGCAATAGAAGCCAGTACGCCCACCAGTTCAAAATCAAGTGGTCCCTGTACCATCAGCGCCGACCAGCCGGGTTCGCACTGCTGACTGTTCAGTTGCACACTCTCAGGCACAACAACAGATAATTCTTCGGCTGTTTTGGTAATGGTAAAAAACGGGGCGGCAAAAACTTCTTCAGGGATTGGCTGCGCCGGATCAAAACGGTACACAGAAAAGGTCTGAGGCAAAACTACCAACGACAAATTCTTCATTCTCTTACCCTATCGAAACCTCTTTCAAGGCTAATGGCAGTAAAGGCAGTAAGTCTCCGGCAACAACGCCCGCGTCCCAAAAGCGTTCGCGCGCCAATTCCCCGGCCAGTCCGTGCAAGTAAGCGCCCGCCGCTGCCGCTGCAAACGGATCCAGGCGCTGTGCCAGCAACCCGACAATACTCCCGGCCAGCACATCGCCAGACCCCGCCGTGGCCAGGGCAGGATTGGCAAACGGTAATACCATCACCTCTCCATCGGGGCTGGCGATCACCGAGTACGCGCCCTTGTACACAATCACGGTATTCCACAATTGTGCCATTTGCGGCACAAACTCCAACCGATTGGCTTCAATCTCGGCAATGGGCAGGTTGGCCAGACGGCTCATTTCGCCGGGGTGAGGCGTAATAATGGTCTGTGGCGGAACCTGCTCCCACCAATGTGGTTGCTTTGCCAACAGGTTTAGCGCATCAGCATCTAAAATTAAAGGGATGTTGGACACGTGAGGAAGCAGATCACCCAAAAATTGGGCGGTTCCCTCTGCCTGGCCCAGGCCTGGCCCCACCAGCAGCGCCGAATATCCGCGTTTTTTTTCTGTTATTTGCGCTGCGGCTTCAGCAGCAATGCTACCGCCGTCGTCTACCAGGGGGATGAATGTTGCTTCGGTGAGCCTGGATGAGATCATCGCCTGCGCCGAAGCGGGGACGGCCAACGTCACCAATCCCGCGCCCACCCGATACGCTGCGCCGGCAGACAGATGCGGCGCGCCGGTGTAATTTATTGACCCGGCAACGACCATCGCCTTGCCAAATGTCCCTTTGTGCCCGTAAACGGGACGTTCCGGCAAAAATTCGGCAATTTGCGCCGGAACAGCCAGCCGCGGACCAGCAGCCGGAAGATAGGTGTCTGCAATGCCAATATCGGCAATGAGCAGTTGCCCCACGTACACCGCGCCGGGGACTATCACCTGCCCCCGCTTGGGCGCGGCAAAGGTAACCGTCAGGTCGGCGGGGAGGGTGAGCGGGTCTAAGGCACCGCTGTCGGTGTGCAGGCCAGAGGGCAGGTCAACAGCTACAACCACGGGGCCTAATTCTGCAGTGTGGAACGGAACCAGTGGGTCTACCAGCAGCGGCGCATTGGACGTGCGGCGCGCTTCGATTGCGCGGCGGGCAGCGGTCAACAGGTGGGCCAAATCCCCCTGAATAGGACGTGAAACGCCCGTACCCAATAAAGCATCCACAACAATAGCGCTCCGGTCAATGAGATTGGTCAGCTTGCTCCCATCGAGGTCATCCTGCCGCTGGATCACAGACAAATTGTAGTCTGTCAGACGTTGCCAGTTGAGGTCAGCGTTTAAATTGCGGCGCTTCCAAATGTAAATCGCCACGGAAGCTCCCAGGTCAGACAGGTAGCGGGCGGCAACCAATCCGTCGCCACCATTGTTGCCGGGTCCAACCAGCACCAATATCTGTTTGCCTGCCGCACTGAATTCCTCATCAATTGCCTGCGCCACCAAGCGTCCTGCATTTTCCATCATTGCATCATAGCTCAGGCCATCTGCATTGGCGGCATCTTCTGCGATTTTCATCTCTGCCGCGGTCACAAGGTTCATCAGATTATCCCTTTCTGTTCCAAAAAACGCCGGCAACAACGCCCAAGAGTACACCCAGCACGCCCGCCGAAGCCACCTGCCAGAATGGGGCCAATGCCTTTTCAGCTTTTTTCACGCCCTCCGGCGCTTCTGGCGCCAAACCCAGCCGTCGGGCGCGACGCTGGTTCAGATAATCTGCCAAAATTGTGGCTGCTTTTTTTTGGAGGCCGGGACGAACGATGCGCCCAATAATCGCCAGACGGGGCAATATTTCTTGCCAGTCAATGGTCTTCATCAATTCCCTCGCCGAAGTTTGCCTTTGAGCCACATAACCATACCAAACACCAGTCCTGCTGCCGCTCCAAACGCTAAGGCTGAAGCAGCGTTGAAAAGGGGATTTACATCGCCTTCCACACGTCCGGCAATGAGGAATATCACCCCGCTGTTATTCACCGCTGCGCTGCGGGCCACAACAGCGCCGACCGCGCTCTGGTCAACAGATGCGCTCTGGCGCGCCAACACCCCCCGCGTCATCGACTGGTCGATGGTGACATTGCCATTGGCCAGCACGGCCCCCACTGTGCTGCCGGTGGCGGTGACGGTTTGGCTTTGCACCAGCGCCGCGCCGCCCTGTTGCACTGAGACCGTGTCGGCTTCCAGTTGCACCACGCCCCCCTGTCGAATGATGACTTCGTGAGCGTGGATGTTTTGCGCGCCGCCCTGTCGCACCCACACCTGATCGGCGCGGATGTTTTGTACACCGCTCTGGACCAGGTCAACCGTGGTAGCGTGAATGTCACGCGCCCCGCCCATTTTCAAGGTTACAGCGTCTGCTTGAACATCTTGCACGTCGGCACGTTCTACTGATATTTTACTTCCGTTTCCCTGAGTCATTTTTCTTTATCCTTTTTGATCCACAATTAGCCGAAGTGGGTTTCTAACCCGTCATTTGCTCCCCGTGGGCGGGGGTGAGACGGTTCCCATCCGCGGTGATGTACGCCACACTCGAAAGACCTCATTTAAAAATGATCAACTACTGGTTTTCTATTTCTGTGCGCAGCCGACCGTATGTTTTTTGTGCAGCCGTCAGGTCTGATTGGGTCTCTTGCAGCTTTGCCCGTTCGGCGCGGACAAAGCGGGTGTACGGGGCAACGGCATCGTTAATGCGCTGCAAACTTCGCTTTAATTCTTTTTCAAATTGCGTCGTGAGCGAATTCATTAAATTTGTGCGCAAGGTGGTAATCGTTTCAGCCAGCTTCTTTTTGGCCTGCCGACGTCGAGCAGGAATGACAAACAAGCCCAAAGCAGCAACCACGCTGGCAGCCAGAATACCGGTGGCATCAGCGGCGGCAGTGGTGGCAATTGCCGTAACGACCGCACCCAAGCCGATTGCGCCGACTTCCACCACGGCAGACTCTGCCACGGCGCGTTGTGCGCCTTCTGCAATTTTCCGGGCTTCTATTCTTGTGTCGTATCCCTCAACCACTCGCCGCGCTGTGCGCCCCACCGAGTCAATCAAGTGGTCGCGGTCGTAACGAAACGCCGTACCCACCTCACCAATGATGCGGCTTTTGTGTTCTTGTTTTCGTTGTTCCAAATGAGAGGTCACTGCTTGCCATTGGTTCAGGTCAGCGTTCACCAACCAGTCGATTAAATCATTCACCCGATGCTCAACGGCTTGGGGAACGTCGGCCACCACCTCCAGCTCAAATTCGTGTTGAATGCGGCTGCGGTTGAGTAAATCTAGTACCCGCGGCAAACGCAAGGTTTCGTCAAAATAGGCATTCCCTCGTTTTTCCATATCGAACAACACATTCTCAATATCGGCCAGGCGGAAGCGAAAATCTCGTTCCATATCTTGCCGGTACAGTTCCAATTGCTGTTCCAAATCATCCAGCATTACAAAATCATCGGCCAACGTGTCAAGCCGATTATTGGTAATTTGCAAATAATGGGTCAACAAGCGATTGCCCACCCCCAACGGGTTGAGAAACTTCAACCGCAGGCGCTCCGTTTCATCGAGTGTATTTCTAATGTATTGTTCCAGCGGTTCAAAGCGACTGGCCACCCATTGTGTGGGGTCGCCCTGTTTGGCTCTCAGCGCCCGTCTGGCGCTCACCGGGAAAATTTCTACCCCATTCTCTATGAGTGCGCTGGTATTCTCACGCACAAAATCAACAGCCTGGATCAGGTCCGCTTCGGTTTCAAAGATGTCAATTTTATTAATAACGATAATGACTTTCTTACCCCATGCCTTGATTTTGTTCAAGAACAAACGCTCGCTCTCTGTGAATGGGCGATCCGCGGAGGTGATGAACAGCACAATATCAGAGCGAGGAACAAAATCTTCGGTAATTACCTGATGTTTTTGAATGATGGCATTGGTGCCGGGTGTATCAACAATGTTGATGTGGCGCAATATTTCAACCGGTTCTAGCAAAGCGTGTAACTGCGATTCTAAAACCTGTCGCTGGCTGGTTTCGCCAAATTTCAAAATATTCACCTGCGCTGTGGTCGGCGTTACGCCTTCTTTGAGCAACGACTGTCCCAGCAGTGCGTTGATGAATGCGCTTTTCCCGGCATTAAATTCGCCCACCACCACCAGCAGAAACAATTCGTCCAATTGCTGAATAGATTGTTTGAGGGTGGTATGGTCTTCTTCCGAGGCGCCCAGTTTGGCCAGCGTCACTTGCAAATCGGCCAGCCAGCGTCGTTCGTCTTTCAATAGCTGTTCTTGTTGATCAGTTAGAATTGGTTTTAACATAATGATGTAAAATTAATGTAACTATTCAGCAAGCAAGTTGTAACACAGAGTTTCACAGAGGTCTCACAGA